>CAYUNQ010000005.1:0-13107 GCA_964446185.1 uncultured Marinobacter sp.
AGTGTTCCAATCTCTCCGGCTGAAACACGGCCATCAAGGAAGTAACGCCAGTCTTCTGTAAGGGCATGGCGCACCTCCAGGAGCACGGTCACTCCGGAATCCGATTCACCTAAACCATCCAGTCTGCCATCGTCAGAATCGCCCTCTTCCCGGCCTTCTTCGTAGCCTACAGAGGTTTGAACCATCCAGGAATCGTTAACCAGCGTCCGCCAACCAATGGCTTCGCCTGCCCAGAAGAAAATGTTATCGCCGGTTCGCCACTGAACACCCCCAGCCGGGTCGACTTCAAACTCGAACTCGTCCGAACCCTCGTAACCCGTCTCGTACTCAACGCTTAGCCCAAGCCCAATGCCCCAGCCATCGCCGTTTGTGAAGTCGTCGATAGAAGGCAGCGGAACCAGCGCAGTTCTCGTTTCGGCCGCACTTACCGCACCGAAACACGCGAAAACACCCAAAAATGTGGCAACTTGAAGGCCTGTTTTGTTCATGTTTTTTCCTGTCAAACGTTAAGGTCACTCGCAATCCCGGGCGCAATAGAACCCGGTTATTGATGGATAATCTTTACGTCATTCATCGCTCTCTGGATCTGCCCACCCATACTTTGTGATAAGCGTCGTACAGGTTTAAAATCGCCAACGACTTTCCAGGCGGCTCATTAACAGGCAGCCATTCCTTTTCTGCGGTTCGGGATACTGAGATGCCAGTTCTTGATGCTGTTCTGATTGCGGTTGCGGTACTTGCGCTTCTCGGCGTGATTTTCGAAGAAGTCATTCACGTTAATAAGGCAAAGACGACCCTGTTTTTCGGCACCCTGAGTTGGGTGTTGTTGTTTCTGTTCAGTTCCAGCCCGGATGAAACGGCTGCGGTCTCTGCAGGGCTGTCTGAAAGTATTGCCGAAATTGCCGGGCTCTGGTTGTTCCTGGTGGCGGCGATGACCTTCGTGGCCTACCTGAACAAGAAAGGCATGATCGAGAACATGATCTACCTGATCATGCCACGCAAAGTGACGGAACGGCGGTTACTGTTCCTCACCGGGCTGTTCTGTTTTGTGTTCTCGTCCCTGGCGGACAATATCACGGCTACCCTCGTTTCCTGTTCCCTGATTCTTTCCTTAAACCTCGAGCTCAAGAAGCGCCTGCAATTTATTGTTCTGGTTGTGTTTGCGGTGAACTCCGGTGGTGTCTCGCTGATTACCGGCGACGTAACCACGCTGATGATCTTCCTGGCCGACAAGGTAGAGATTCTGACACTGATGACGCTGGCCATTCCGGCCTCGATCACGGTGTTTATCCTGGCGGTGTTCCTGTCCGGCGGGCTGTCCGGAACGGTGACGCTGCAAGCCAGCTCCAATGAGGTCCGAAAGGTGGATGTAATCATCGCGGTTCTTTTCCTGGCCACCATTATCGGCACCATCAGCGGAAATGCCCTGTTCGGTATACCGCCGGTTCTCACCTTCCTGTTCGGTCTTTCTATCATGTTCCTGGTTTCCCGCTTTATGAGCAGCGACGAAGACCTGGACCCGATCCTCGAATACATCCGGGTAATTGAGTTCGAAACCCTGCTGTTTTTCCTCGGTATTCTGTTGCTGGTGGGTATGCTCAAGGAAATCCATGCGCTGGATTCCCTGGTCGCCATTTATGATGTGCTACCCCCGGTCTACGCCAATTATCTGATGGGCATTTTCTCGGCGGTGATCGACAACGTTCCGCTGACCGCGGCGCTGCTGAAATCCGGGATTGATATGAGCCCTGCGGAATGGATGGGGCTTACCTACGCTGTGGGCGTGGGCGGTTCTTTGCTGGTGATCGGCTCGGCTGCAGGCATCGTGGCCATGAGCAAGATTCAGGGGCTCACTTTCGGCACCTACATGCGCTATGCCCTGCACTTGCTGGCTGCTTATACGCTGGGCTATGGCGGGGTGGTGCTGCTCGGCTCTTTTATTAGCGGCTAAACGCAAAAAAGCCCGCGGGAAGCTTTTCCGGCGGGCTTTTGCCAGGCGGGGTTCGGGTTAGAAGTTAACCTGCATACCCAGGCCGATGCCGTCTACAGTAACGTTGCTGTCATCGTAGTAACGCATGTACTCGAGGTTGGCCGACAGATTCGGGGCAAAGGCGAAGTTTACGCCAGCGCCGTAGGAAAAATCCGAGTCGTCGTCTTTATAACGATCTAATTCGGCTTCAATACGGGTAAAGCCCAGAACTGCATAGGGGGTAACCGGGCTCTGGTTTACCATATTGAAGGTGGCGTAGGCGCCGAAGAAGTTGTCGAGTTTCGCTTTCATGCCGGCAACCCGGTCGTCATCAACACCAAAGCCGGCACGGGCTTCAACTCCTACGTATTCGTTTACCATGACACCGACCTTGCCGGACAGGGTGCCAAGGTCAGCATCAGCATAGCCATCAAAGTCTGCGTTCATAAAGGTATAGTTCGCACCCGCATACAAACCGCCAACGCCAGATTTATACATATCCTGGGCTGAAGCAGCACCGGCCATGGCAATGCCGGCAGTCGCCACAGAGGCAATAAGAATATTGTTCTTGATAGTCATAGCGTTTCTCCTTGGTGAAAAGCGGAGCTGTGTTGCACTCCTGTTATCAACTTGCACCAACTCAACGGCGCTGGCCATAGCAAGGTTCCGAATTTACCCGGAATTTACAGTGTTTTAATTTGCCGGTAATCCTGCGCCCCGCGGGCTGTTACCTTGCGGATACAGGGCACCGCGGGTATCCTGAGCGCCTCTCGCTGTCAGCTGGTACGGGCGCACCTTGAGAAACCTCAACCCTGTCATCTTTATTATTAGCGTCATGTTCATTCTTATGAGTGTTTTCATGACGTTACCGGTATTCCTGCTGGCTGGCACAGGGGCCGGCGCTCCCAATGCCATGGCCTTCGGCCAGTCTGCTGCCATTGTCTGGGCAATGGGTACCCTCGGCATTATTCTGACCAGGAACAATAACCGGGACCTCAAGCCCCGTTATATGTTCGTGTTGACCGTTTCCAGCTGGTTCATCATCGCCCTGCTCTCTGCGTTACCCTTCTATTTAAGTGATAACGGAATTTCTGCGGCAGATGCGGTGTTTGAAGGCACCTCAGGCATCACTACCACGGGGGCCACCGTTTTTACCGGTCTGGATGACTTCGACCAGGACTTGCTGCTCTGGCGTTCTATCCTGCAATGGATGGGGGGGATCGGGATTATCGGCATGTTCGTTGCGGTACTGCCGTTCCTGCGGGTTGGCGGTATGCGCCTGTTCGCTACCGAATCTTCAGAATGGACCGACAAGGCTCTGCCCCGTATGAAAACCCTGAGCCGGGGCCTGCTGATGGTTTACGTAACCTTCTCAGTGGTTGCGGTGGTCACATACTGGCTCTCTGGCATGAGCCTTTTCGATGCCTTTAACCATGGCCTCACCAGTATCGCCACCGGTGGGTTTTCAACTTCCGATATGTCGATGGGCAAGTTTGATGACCTCATCCTGCTCGAGGCTTCCTTTTTCATGATGCTTGGCAGTCTGCCTTTTTTCCTGTTTGTACGGGAAATGCACGGCCAGCGGGGCGTACTGTTCCGGGACCAGCAGGTTCGTCTGTTTGTGTCCATTTTGTTGATTGTCCCCGCGCTGCTCACTCTGCATCGCTGGTGGGTGTCGCCGGTCGCCTTTGACCCTGTCCACAATTACATCTCAACGCTGTTCAACGTAACCTCCGTGGTCAGTACTTCGGGCTATGCCTCTGAAGATTATTCGGCCTGGGGGCCGTTAGCGTTTGTGCTGTTCTTCTTCCTGATGTTTGTGGGCGGATGCTCGGGCTCTACGGCGGGAGGCATGAAGATTTTCCGTTTTCAGCTGTCACTGATCATTCTCCGTGAACAGTTGATGCGCCTGCTGCACCCCCGGGCAGTGTTTACCCGAAACTACAACGGCCGTGCCGTGAGCGATGAGATTATCTCATCCATGATTGCCTACACCTTTATCTTCCTGCTGTGCCTGCTGATTATTACGGTGTTGCTGGCATCGTTACAGCTGGACTTTATCACCTCGCTTTCCGGTGCGTTGACTGCTCTCACCAACGTGGGCCCCGGTTTGGGCGATATCATCGGGCCGGCTGGTACCTTTGGTCCCCTGCCTGATGCCGCAAAGTGGATACTTGCGGTGGGAATGCTGATGGGCCGGCTTGAGATTCTCAGTGTGGTTATTGTGCTGTCCCCGGCATTCTGGCGGGGTTGATCACCTATACCAGAGAATGTGGGCGTCCTCCAGCGGCAGGTTCAGGCGCGGGTCGCACACGCGCATTCTCGGGGTGTAATGTTCGGCCGGGCGCGATGGCACGCAGGCGGTGTACAAATAGCTGTCCTCGGAGCCCTCAAGCTGATGGCTCATAGTCATGGCCTGCACTATTCTGGGCCCGTAACCGCACTCCTCCGCCACCAGCTCCAAAGCCACCTGATCCTGGCTCAGACCACCCAGGTAGACACAAAGCGTAAAGGCCTGCCCATTGTCGTTTGCCTGGCAGGTGAGTTCGCCAAACCGGAGCCTTGGCCAATGATTGGCGATGGTCTTCCGGTCTTCGACCAGGTCCCGCGCCAGCTCCGCCGTCCGTTCCTGACCACCGGCGACCATCGGCAGGTAGAAGTCTGAGGTATATTCCCTAACCATGCGGCCAGCCGAATAGCGGGCTGTCAGCTGGTTCATGCTGGCCCTGATTCGTTTCAGCCAGCTTGCGGGCAAGCCCTTGTCATCAAGCCGGTAAAACTCCGGGATGACCTGCTGTTCCAGTAACTCGTAGAGCTCCTCGGCATCTGCATCATCGTGGCTGCCGTCCATGCTTAATTCTTCAAAGCTGGCACCGGGTCGGATCGCCCAGCCCACCTGATCATTCCAGGCCTCGGCCCACCAGCCATCAAACTGGGAAAGGTTCAAGCCACCGTTGACCAGAACCTTCATGCCGCTGGTTCCGCAGGCTTCCCAAGGGTGGCTTGGGGTGTTGAGCCAGACATCCACACCCTGAATAAGCTGGCTGGCCACGGCAAGGTCGTAGTCTTCAATGAATACCACCTTACCCTCCACTTCCGGCAGCCTGGAGAAAGCCTTCCAGCGTCGGATCAGCTCCTTGCCGGACCGGTCCTTTGGGTGCGCCTTGCCCGCGAGGACGATCTGAAGCGGGTGATCCCGGTTGGTGAGCATACGGATCAGCCGGTCAGGGTCTTTCAGCAACAGGTCGGGTCTTTTGTAGGCGGTAAACCGGCGGGCAAAGCCCAAGGTCAGGGTTGCTGTGTCTAGCAGCAGGCCGCAGGCTGCCTCGGCATTACTGCCGTAATTGTGTTCACAATGTTGTGCGTGCAGCCGTTCACGCAAATAGCCAATCAGCCGGCGGCGCTGGCTCCGGCGCATCTCCCAGATCGACAGGTCGTCAACCTCACACAATGGCTCGGGCTCTGGCATCGGCTGGCGCCACCGGTCCTTGCCGCAGGCGCCGGTCCACAACTGGTCGGATTCGGGCGAATCCCAGCTTGGGGTGTGTATTCCATTCGTTACGTATCCGGCTGGAATATCGGGTGTGGGCCAGCGGCCAAACCAGGGTTGAAAGATTGTCTGCGTTACCTTCTGATGTATACGGCTCACGCCATTGAAACGGCCGCTCATACCCAGCGCCAGACCAGCCATGTTGAGGTCTGTGGTGCCGCCGTTAGCAACGTCTATAAGGGCATCCAGTTGGTTGCCTTGTTCAGTGAGCCAGGGTTGCAGGTAGAGTTCTGCCAGTGGGCGCGGGAAGCGGTCGAAGCCTGCAGCCACCGAGGTGTGGGTGGTGAAAAGGTTAGTCGCGCGGGTAGCCATGCGAGCAACGTCAAAGTCGGTTTTATGGTTGCGCTGCCATTGGTGGGCCCGCTCAACCAGTGCCAATGCACTGTGTCCTTCGTTGATATGGCAAAGCGAGGGTTGGCGGCCGAGAAGTTCCAGCAATCGCCAGCCACCAATCCCCAGCACCATTTCCTGCTGCAGGCGTTTTTCCGGGTCGCCACTGTAGAGTTCACTGGTAATGCCCCGGTCACCGGGCTCGTTCCGGGGGTCATTGCTGTCGAGTAACAGCAGTTCGCAACGCCCCACCTGGCCTTTCCAGCCCCGAAGCCGCACTTCCCTGCCCGGAAACGGTACGCTTACCCGGGCCCATTCGCCATCGCTGTCTCGCAATGGCGATACAGGTAACATGGTTGGATCGTTGTAGGGATGAAATTCAATCTGTTCGCCCGCGGCATTTAATGCCTGGCGGAAGTAACCTTGTTGATACAGCAACCCTACCGCCATTACCGGTACCCCAAGGTCGCTGGCCGCTTTCAGGAAATCCCCTGCCAATACGCCCAGACCACCGCTGTACAGCGGGAGGGACTCCGAAACACCGTATTCCATACAGAACCAGGCTACTCCATCACCCAGTTCATTGTCGTAGGCCTTGGAGTACCAGGTAGGCGCCCGGGTGAAGCTTTCATGCCGGCTGATCTGTTGCTGGTAGAGGGTAAGAAAATCCGGGTCCTGGGATAACGCCAGCAGGTGTTCCGAGGAAACGACGTTTAACACCAGCCAGGCGTTATGGGTTGCGTCCCAGACCTCTGCATCCAGGGCCCGCCAAAGCTTGTCGCTGTCATGATGCCAGCTCCAGCGTAAATCCAGTGCCAACGAAATAAGCCCCGACAGCTGGTCTGGCAGGGCTCGCATGGAATAAGCGGCAAGTGTCATGGGCTGGCCTCAAGCCGATCAGTCAGTGGGTCTTGCTACGCTTTGCTTCGGGGGTGTTGAACGGGACTTGGCGATCTTCAAGCCAAAGCAGCAGGTCAGCGATAAGTTTTACGTCGTTATCGGCGCTATCGAAATCGACCCCCAGGCCGTTATCAGCGCACCGTACCACATGGGCTTTCAGGGTATGGTGCTGGTGTGGTTGCTCGGGAAACCGAAATGAAAGCTGGATTGACTGGTTGAGCCGCACATCATCAAACCCGGTGGCGATGAACAGCCCGCGCCTGGAAGCATCTTTAATCTCGCCGGTGGCCACAGGGATTCCCCTTTTATAAACCAGTATAGGCAACTCCCCCTCAACTCGCTGGCTAAGACGATGTTCCATGATCCCCCCCCTTGAGACTGTGTCTGGTTTTCCGGATTAATGTTGATTCACCGAAGTTATAGTTATAGCTGGTTATTTTCTGTCCAGCTTGATGCTGATCAATATTTAACCGGGCCTGAATTATCGCCCGTACAGCTGCACCAATTCCCGCAGTTTTTGAACGTCCATAAGCTCTTGATAATGCTCAGAAAGCTGCCAAACCCAGTTGTTCTCTAAGGTGCCAGGCGTATTGAAGCGTGCTTCAGAGCCCAGCCCCAACAAGTCCTGAGCAGGCACAATAACCAGGCTGGAAACCGAGCTCATGGCGGCCTGGATAACTGGCCAGGGCATCGGGTCGGTACCGTCATTTTCGGAAATGCGCAGATACCGGTTCACGTGGTGCCTGGTGCGGTCATTCAGGCTTCGGTACCAGCCAAGCGTGGTGTCGTTGTCGTGGGTACCGGTATAGACCAGGTCGTCGGCTTTGTGGTTGTGCAGCAGATGCGGGTTGCCTGGGCTGCCATCAAAGCCGAACTGCATAACCGTCATACCGGGTAAACGGAACCGGTGCCGCAATTGTTCAACATCGTCGCCAATAATGCCCAGATTTTCCGCCACCAGGGGAAGGTCTGGCAGCTCCCGGAAGCAAGCCGACAAAAAATCATCTGCGGGCCCGGGTACCCAGTATCCGTTCACCGGTCTCGGGTCGCTGGCAGGGATTTCCCAGAAGGCCTGCAGGCCACGGAAATGATCGATTCGCAACAGATCGAACTTTTCTCGCTGGCTGGCGAGCCGGCCAAGCCACCATCGGTAACCGTCGTGCGCCATGGCCTGCCAGTTATAAAGCGGATTACCCCAGTGCTGCCCCTCCGGCGAAAAGTAGTCCGGAGGTACACCGGCTATGGCGGTGGGCTGGCCCGCACTGTCCAGCTTGAACTGCTCCGGGTTGGCCCAAACATCGGCGCTGTCGTGGGCCACAAAAATGGGAATATCACCGAACATCAGCACGCCCCGGTCCCGGGCGTATTGCCGCAGACGGTTCCACTGCTGATGAAAAACAAACTGCTCGTACTTCACCTGTTCAATGGCATCTCGATTAGCCCGGGTGAACTCCGCAAGCGCGTTGGCATCGCGCCGGCGCAGGGGCTCCGGCCACTCTGGCCAGGCCAGGCCCGGGTAACGCGTCCGGATGGCCATGAAGCGGGCGTAGTCTTCCAGCCAGCGCTCATGTTCGGCCAGAAACTCTTCCCACAGGTGCTGGTCCGGGCCTTCCCAATGCTCCGGAAGCTCCAGAAAATCGATCAGGGCCGGATTACCGGCATGGGCAGAGAGCGACTGATAGGGTGAAAGGTCCGGATGGGTCGGCCCGATGGGCAGGGTTTGCCATACCGTGATGCCTGCCTCGGCAAGCAGGTCGATAAACTGGCGGGCGCTTGCCCCGAGCTTGCCGTGAGGGCCAGGTAGTGCTGTCGGGTGCAACAGCACACCGGCACGCCGCCGGGAAAACGCCGAAACGAGTGGCAAGCCTTGTGTCATGAAGCCTCACCCGACTCATGGCCCGGGCGCATGGCGCCGCCCCGGGCCGGCTCCCCTCCCCCTTGACTCAGGGGCTGGAACAGGCTTGGTGGCGGGGGGTAACCGATGGCGTCGTAAAGGTTGACCAGATGCCGGCGATACAGATGTTCGAAGTCTTTCACCACGGCGGCAGGATTGTAATCCCCGAACCACCAGAACCAGTCAGAGCCCTCACACAACCCCAGCTGGCGTGACGCCACAACTTTCTGCTCTGCTGTCAGTGAGCCGTTGTCCATCACCTTGTCGTAATGCTGCTTGGCTTCACACAGCAAGTCCCAGGCCCGGTTCTTGTCCGGATCACCAATCCAGGTAGAAAAACTGCCATAAATCCAGCTGCCCGCCACCAGGTGGGGCAGGCTTACAGGCTGGCAGTCAGGCGCATCCAGAATGTCCTGATAGGTAGTCAGACGGAGATCCGGATGACTTTCCAGAACCTTGTAAAGCTCATCCAGAAAGTAGTAGCCATTCTCCGGGTAGTATTCCCAGGCATTCTCTCCGTCCAGTATTACCGAGATCACGGCATTGGGGTTGTTGCGATTGTCCTTGGCGATGTTCTCCATGTGGTGCACCAGGTCCCCCACCGCATCCCGTGCATGCCAGTCTGCATAGGTGAAGCCAATGAGATCCGACAGGCCATCGTCCCGGAAAAATACGGTAAGCGGTTCCTCGTCAAACCTGAACGGCCGGTGGATGCGACCTCCGGCACCCGGAAGGCCTTTGGTGCCCGCCAGTTTTACGCTGTTATGAATCACCGAATCACCACTGGCAGTCCACCGGAAACCGTGTTCGTGTAGCATTGGCAGCAGTTGCTGGCTCAGGGCTCCCTCAGATGCCCAGCATCCAACGGGTTGATGGCCGAAGAATCGCTGGAAAACCTTCTTGCCTTCTTCCAGATGCCAGGCCGCCCGCTGGTCGCCGCCGGGGTAGCTGTCGTATTCAGGTAAACGAATATCGGGAATGGCTTCGCTGGCCGATTTCAGGTCCAGCAATAACGGCATGATCGGGTGGGCCCAGGGGCTCATGGCCAGCTCGACCTGGCCATTCTGGGCCAGGTGACGGTACCTCGGGCCTATGCCGGCCAGCAGTTCGGCAATCACATCCAGCAACGCCATCCGGTCTTCCAGTGAATACTGGTGGCCTTTTTCCTGCAGGCTGCGAATGACCGGGTGCGACCGCCGCACCGTTTCTCCTATCCAGCCCAGGTGATACCAAACCAGCAGGTCTTCCAGAAACTGAACAGAGATATAGCGCTGGATATCGGGACGGGTGCGATAGAACCCGGCCAGTTCGCACAACCGACGGTATGGGGCGAAGCGTTTGATGATTCTGTCTGCATTGGCCCGCAGGCATTTATCCATCAACTCCAGAAACCCGGGGGACCCGGGCGCCGGCAGGGACTCGCTCGCCAGGGCGGCCAGCACCGGGTCACCAATCCCGGTTCCTTGATGACGCCAGCGCTCTATCTGAACCAGGTATTCTTCAATCTGCTCCAGCAACACCGGCCCAAAGTTCACCACTGCCCGGGCATCCGGGTGGGCCTCAAGGTGGGCGGCCATGTCGGCATAGTCTTTGATGCAATGCAGGTACACCCAGGGAAACAGGAACTCGCCGGTGCTCTGATCCTGATAATCCGGCTGATGCATGTGCCAGCACAGCACCACAGGCGTGCGATGATCAGAGGCCATGGGGGTAGTCCTGCTCAAGCATTTCCGGAGTCACCAGCACAATGCCCTTGGGCGATACGTAGTAGCGTTTGGCGTCTTCTTCCGGGTCGTAGCCTATGCGGGTGCCTTCCGGAATGCGGCAGCCGCGGTCGATCACCGCCCGCCGGATCTTGCAGTTACGGGCAATATCCACGTCCGGGAAGATCACGGTGTCTTCCACCGTGCAGAACGAGTGCACAACCACTTTCGAGAACAACAGGGAACGCAGTACCCGGGCGCCAGAGACAATGCAGCCACCTGCCACCATGGAGTCGACGGCGTACCCGCGGCGGTTGTCGTCATCAAACACAAACTTGGCCGGGGGCATCTGTTCCTGGTAGGTCCAGATGGGCCATTCCGAATCGTACAGATTGAGTTCAGGGCTGACGTCGATCAGCTCCATATTCGCCTGCCAGAGCGAATCGATGGTGCCGACATCCCGCCAGTAGGCCGGTTTGTTGTTGACCGGGTCCCGGAACGGAAACGCAGACACCCGAAGGCGTTTGATAATTGACGGGATAATGTCCTTGCCGAAATCGTGGGATGACAGTGTGCTCAGTTCGTGGTCTCGCAGCAGCTCATCAAACAGGATTTTGGTGCTGAACACGTAGATGCCCATTGAGGCCAGGGCTTTATCCGGCTGCCCGGGCATGGGTTTGGGATTGTCCGGTTTTTCAACAAACTCGGTAATACGGAGCTTGTCGTCCACCGACATCACCCCGAAGGCCCTGGCGTCTTCCAGTGGCACTTCTATACAACCGACCGTAACGTCTGCCTCCTGCTCCACATGGGCGGCCAGCATGGTGCCGTAGTCCATCTTGTAAACGTGGTCACCCGCCAGGATCAGCACATACTCCGGATTGTGGCTGCGGATAATGTCGAGGTTCTGAAGTACTGCGTTGGCGGTGCCTTCGTACCAGGAGGTTTCGATGCGCTGCTGGGCTGGCAGCAGCTCCACAAACTCCCCCATTTCGCCCCGCAAAAAGCCCCAGCCCCGCTGGATATGACGAATCAATGAGTGGGACTTGTACTGGGTAATCACACCCACCTGGCTGATGCCGGCGTTGATGCAATTGGAGAGTGGGAAATCGATAATCCTGAATTTGCCGCCGAAAGGCACCGCCGGCTTGGCCCGCCACTTGGTGAGGTCTTCCAGCCGGCTGCCCCGGCCCCCGGCCAGCACCAGCGCGAGGGTTTGCCGCGTGAGGCGGCTGACGTAACGCTTTGCCATTTGCATAGTTCTGCTTCCCTGAAAACCCGCTTGGTCTTCTGCCCGTTCTGAGCGAACGGTAATAGACACTGCATTGACGATTTCTAAGATTCTAGAACACTACCATTCAATTATGACGTAATATTGTCTCAGGTCATTTTTCGATCAGCGGCAAAAACGTCCAATGCTCTAACCTCCAGCCGTACCATTCTGAACGGGAACCCGAGGACTATGGAAAGCCCTACCCTGAGCGAGTTCGACCTCTACCTGCTGGCCGAAGGCCGGCACTGGCATATCTATAATGTGCTTGGCGCACATCCCATGACCCATGAAGGCACCGAAGGCGTGCGTTTTGCGGTCTGGGCCCCCAATGCCAGGGCTGTCAGTGTTGTCGGTGATTTCAATCACTGGCAGGCCGGTGCAGATGCCATGCAGCTGCATGAAGGCTTTGGCGTATGGTCTGTGTTCATACCGAAAGTCCGGGTTGATGCCCTGTACAAATTTTCAATTACCACCCGCGATGGTCACCAGCTCACCAAAACCGATCCCTACGGCCAGGCCTTCGAGCTACGGCCGTCAACCGCTGCCCGGGTTACCGAGCGCCGGGGGTATTGCTGGAGAGACGGCGACTGGCTGGAAAGCCGTAACCGGTTTGACTGGCAACGCAGCCCCATTTCCATTTACGAGGTACATCCCGGTTCATGGCGCCACCACGGCTCCGGTCGCTGGCTGAGTTACCGGGAGCTGGCAGAGCAGCTGATCCCCTATGTACTGGAGACCGGCTTCACCCATATTGAATTACTGCCGGTAACCGAGCATCCCCTGGATGAATCCTGGGGCTACCAGACCACCGGCTACTACGCGCCCACCAGTCGCTACGGCAGCCCGGACGATCTCCGCTACCTGATTGACCAGTGCCACCAGCACAATATCGGGGTAATTCTCGACTGGGTTCCCGGACACTTTCCGGATGACGAACACGCGCTGGCAAAGTTTGACGGCACCGCCCTGTACGAACACGAAGACCCGCGCCGGGGCCGGCACCAGGACTGGGGTACACTGATCTACAACTACGGCCGCCATGAAGTGCGCAACTTCCTGATTGGCAGCGCCCTGTTCTGGCTCGACACCTTCCATGTTGATGGCCTGCGGGTCGACGCCGTAGCCTCTATGCTTTACCTCAATTATTCCCGTAATGAAGACGACTGGCTGCCGAATGAGTTTGGCGGCAACGAGAACCTCGAAGCCATTGCCTTCCTGCGGGACCTTAACCAGGTGTGCCAGAGCCGGTTTCCGGGAGTGCTGATGATGGCGGAGGAATCCACCTCCTGGCCCCAGGTCACCCGGCCACCGGAAGTTGGCGGCCTGGGCTTCAACCTGAAGTGGAATATGGGCTGGATGCACGACTCCCTGAATTACTTCCAGCAGGACCCGGTGTACCGCCAGTATCACCACGACAAGCTCACTTTTGGCCTGCTCTATGCATTTTCCGAGAACTTCCTGCTACCCCTGTCCCATGACGAAGTGGTG
>CAYUNQ010000005.1:13117-22604 GCA_964446185.1 uncultured Marinobacter sp.
CCTGATCCAGAAAATGCCCGGAGACGACTGGCAACAACGGGCATCGCTGCGTCTGCTGTTCAGCTACATGTTCACCTACCCGGGTGCCAAGCTGCTCTTTATGGGCGGCGAGTTCGGGCAACGCCAGGAATGGAGCGAAAAACGGGAGCTGGACTGGCACCTGCTGCAACACGAGGGGCATCAAGGCATCCTGAAGCTGGTACAGGACCTGAACAGGCTGTACCGGGAGCAACCGGCCCTGCACAAACTGGATTACAACCCCGCAGGCTTTGAGTGGATTGACTGCCACGACTCGACCCAATCGGTGATCAGCTACCTGCGCAAGCCAGATCCCCGGTGCGGCGACGGGCTGGTGGTTGTCATCAATTTCACACCTATTCCGCGGCACCATTACCGGATTGGTGTTCCCGGCAGCGGCCCCTGGCGCGAAATATTCAACTCTGATTCGGCGTACTATGGTGGCAGCAACCTGGGCAACCCGTTCACCCTGAACGCAACCGATACGCCATGGATGGCCAGGACCGCTTCGGTTGAGGTTACCCTGCCGCCGCTGGGGCTGATTATTCTAAAGGCTGAGTTATGACCCGCATTCTGTTTGCCACCAGTGAAGTGTTCCCCCTGGTAAAAACCGGCGGCCTGGCCGATGTGTCGGGCAGTCTGCCAGAGGCCCTGTGCCGGCTCGGTTATGATTGCCAGATTCTGCTGCCGGGCTATCCGGCCGCCCTGAAAGCCGCCAGGGATGCCGGCTCGCGCCGCAAGGCCCGGTTCCGTTTCGGGCAGTACGACGTCTCCCTCTGGCAAACCCGCTTACCCGACACCTCGGTGACCCTGTGGCTGGTGGATTGCCCCGCCCTGTTCGACCGGCACGGTGACAGCCCGTACCAGAACGACAACGGCGAAGACTGGTGGGACAACGCCCACCGTTTCCACCTGTTTGGCCGTATAGCCGCCATGATGGCGCTGGGCCAGCTGGGGCTGGTATGGAAGCCGGACATTGTGCACTGTAACGATTGGCAAACCGGCCTGATTCCGGTGTTGCTCCGTGATGACAAGCGCGCGCCAGCAACGGTATTCACTATCCACAACCTGGCTTACCAGGGCCTGTTCTCCCACGAAACCTTTCGGGCCCTTGGCCTTCCGGACCACCTCTGGCGATTTGACCAGCTCGAATTCCACGGCCAGTTTTCCTTTCTCAAAGGCGGCCTGGTGTTCAGCGATGTCATTACCACCGTGAGCCCGAGCTACGCCCGGGAAATTCGCACGCCAGAGTTCGGGTACGGCCTTGATGGCTTGCTGGAGCACCGTTCCCATGCCCTTACCGGCATTCTGAACGGTATCGACAACCGTTACTGGAATCCTGAGACCGACCAGCACCTGGATTTCCATTACAGCCCGGACGACAACGCAGGAAAAGCCCAGTGCCGGGCGGCCCTCCAACACAAGCTCGGGCTGGAAGTAAACGGCGCACCACTACTGGGCTTTGTCGGCCGTCTGGTGGAACAGAAAGGGCTCGACTGGTTGCTTGAAGCCCTGCCAGTGCTGCTGGAAAAAGGCTGCCAGTTTGCCATTCTTGGCTCAGGCGAGGCGCACTATCAACACGCGCTGCAGACTCTGGCCCGGGCATGGCCGGAACAGCTGTCACTAACGCTGGGTTACAACGAGGCGCTGGCCCATCAGATCACCGCCGGCGCAGATATCTTCCTGATGCCGTCCAGGTTTGAGCCCTGTGGCCTGAACCAGCTTTACAGCTTGCGTTACGGCACCATTCCGGTGGTTCACGGCGTGGGCGGGCTGAACGATACCGTGCTGGACCCGGGCGAAGTACCGGGAAAGGACGCCAACGGATTTGTGTTCCGGGAGCCTGCCGCCCACGGCCTGCTGCGGGCGGTTAACCGGGCGCTGGAGGCCCGCAAGCACCGGAAAATCTGGCAACGGTTACAGCACAACGGGATGACTGCAGATTACTCCTGGAAACATCGTGCCGGTGAATACGCCGGCCTGTACAACAAGCTCAGGCAAAACCAGTGACCACAGGGAGGTCCTGAATATGCACAAGGCAACGGAATTCCGGCTTGAAGCCCGCCCTCAACTACCCGAGGCGCTGGAGCGGCTGGGTGAGCTGGCCAACGACCTTTTTTACAGCTGGAACCATGGTGTGCGCGGCCTGTTTGCCCGTATCGACCTCCGGCTGTGGCAGAAAGTGGCCCACAACCCGAAACTTTTCCTGCGCCGGGTGTCTCAGCACCGCCTGGAAGAAGCTGCGGCCGACCGGGCGTTTTTGGCAGAGTACCGGCGGGTACTGTCCGGCTACGATGCCTATGTAGAAGCCGAGCCTGGTGCCGAAGTGGTGGAGCTGCTGAACCCGGAATCCAGCCTGGTGGCCTATTTTTGCGCCGAGTTCGGGTTTCACGAAAGCTTTCCGATCTATTCCGGTGGCCTGGGCATCCTGGCCGGTGACCACTGCAAGGCGGCCAGTGATCTGGGGCTGCCGTTTGTGGCTGTGGGGTTGCTCTACCAGCAAGGGTATTTCATGCAGTCGATTGATGCACAGGGTCAGCAGGTAGCCCGGTATCAGTCTCACTCCAGTGACGAACTGCCCATCAGCCCGGTGGAGCTCGACGGAGAGCAGCTGAAAATCTCTGTGCCCTTCCCGGGCAGAGAGTTGTGGGCCAGAGTGTGGCAGGCCCGGGTCGGCCATATCCGCTTATACCTGCTCGACGCCGACACCCCGGAGAATAACGAACAGGACCGGGAACTGACGCTGCAGCTTTATGGCGGCGACTCCGATACCCGCGTTAGCCAGGAAATGCTGCTTGGCATCGGTGGCACCCGTGCCCTTGAAGCGCTGGGCATCAAACCCACAGCCTGGCATATCAATGAGGGCCACGCCGCCTTCCAGATTCTGGAACGATGCCGGATGGCCATGACGAGTGGGCTCAACTTTGATGCAGCACTGGAAGCGGTCGCCGCCTGCACCCTGTTTACCACTCACACACCGGTACCTGCCGGCCACGACATCTTCCCCCGGGACCTGCTGGCCCACATGCTAGGCCCATACGTGGAAGCGGCCGGGCTGGAATTCGACCGGGTGCTTGCCCTGGGTGCCAAGAATGGCGACCACAGCTTCAACATGACCAGCCTCGGCCTGCGGGGGTCTTGCTATCACAATGGTGTCAGCCGTATCCACGGCAGCGTGGCCTCTGAGATGGAGGGCGACATCTGGCCCCAGATACCCCCGGAAGAAAACCCAATGGGTTACATCACTAACGGGGTGCACGTATCCACCTTTCTGGCCCCGGAGTGGGCCAGCCTGTTCGACATACAGGCTCCAACCTGGAGAAGTGAGCTCAGAAATACGGAGTTCTGGAATTTTGTCGACAAGATTCCGGATTATCACTATTGGAGTGTACACAAAGCCCTGAAACAGCAGATGGCAGAATTTATAGTACGCCGGTTGAAGCACCAGCATCAGCGTAACGGCACCGGCCACTCTGTGACCGAGCGCATGACCCGCAAACTGGTTTCTCCTGAAAAAGACGCCATGGTGATCGGCTTTGCCCGCCGGTTTGCCACCTATAAACGGGCCACCCTGATCTTTTCTGACCTGCCCCGGCTGGAACGGTTACTGACAGACCCGGACAACCCCGTGGTTCTGGTGTTTGCCGGCAAGGCCCACCCCAAAGACAACCCCGGCCAGCAGCTGATCAAGGTGATTCACGACCTGTCCATGCAGCCGTCCCTGATGGGGCACATCATTCTGCTGGAAGACTACGACCAGGCCATGGCCCGGCGGCTGTTAAGCGGTGTGGATGTCTGGCTGAACACCCCGGAATACCCGAAAGAGGCCAGCGGCACCTCCGGCGAGAAAGCTGCCATGAACGGTGCATTGAACCTGAGCGTGCTTGATGGCTGGTGGGGCGAAGGCTACGACGGCACCAACGGCTGGGCCATTGCGCCGCGGGATACCCGGCTGGATGCAGAGTTCCGCAACCGGGAAGAAGCCCGGGACCTGCTCGACCTGATGGAAATGGAAGTTATCCCGCTGTACTACCGGCGCGCCGCCCAGGGTTATTCAAAGGACTGGGTGAAGCGTTCCAAGGCATCCATGAAAACGATCACTCCGAGATTCAACTCCGAGCGCATGGTGATGGATTACGTCAAGAACTATTACCAGCCGGCCGGCATCCAGGGCCGCCGTCTTGCCGCAAACAATGGCCAGCTGGCGACGGAACTGGCGCACTGGAAAGCCCGGGTACGGGCCGTCTGGTATGGCGTAAGCCTGCATATGCACGGCAGTGTGCAAACCCGATGTACCTGGGATGAAGAAGTAGAACTAAGTGTGGAAGTGGCCCTGAATGGGCTGGCTCCGGAAGACCTGCGGGTGGAATGTGTGGTTACCCCGAACTGTACCGGCAGCCATGACGAGCCCGGGCCGGACACCTTCATTCTGGAGCCCGCCGGCGACCATAACGACAACACCCTGTTCACTACCCGGATAAAACCACCCTACCCGGGCCTGCAAACCTTGCGGCTGAGAGCCTACCCCTATCACGACGCCCTCACCCATCCACTGGAGATGGGCGCCATGCTCTGGGCGTAGCTCAGTCTTCGGCTGGGGTCAGTGCCTCGCCGCTGTTGTTGGCGGCCAGGGCATTGACCACCGGATTGGCGTACATATCCAGCAGATAGGGCCGGATGGCCGGATCGCAGGCTTCCAGGCGACGCTCCATCTCAGCCCGGGCGGCATCCAGGTCTGCCGGAGACCAGGTTTCAGCCGTTACCACGCTTTCGCTGACGTTACCCGGCATTTCCCGGGCTTCCGGGTGAACGCCCCGCATCTGGTAAGCCACCAGGTTGGAGGCATGCAGGTGGTAGTTGGCGTGCATTTCGTTATCGATTCTCGCCGCCAGGGCTTTCGGGTTGTCTGGTGCATCGGCAATCGGCGCGCCGAAATGGACATGCACATGGCCCTTGTAACCGGTCAGCCCCTTGATAATCTGCTCTGAGTCTTCCCCTTCGGTTTTCTGATAACCGCCGGTGCGGGCCTTCACTTCAAGTTCTTTAGCCTTGTCGGCATCGCACGGGTCGTACTCGTAGGCAATGGAGACCGGCACAATGTGCAGGCGGTTCATGGCCTCGCCAAAATCCAGGCCGGATTTCTTACGGCTCATATAAAACATCTTGATAATGGCCGGGTCTGTGGCATCAATGCCGTCCTTTGCCCGCCCTTCGCGCTGGGCAATCCAGATGCTGTGGTTGGTGTCGATGCTGTGGTTAATAAACCCGGACAGGGTCAGGTAGGCATCGCGCATTTCCCGGGGACTGGTTATGTTGCGGCGCACCACAAAACTCTTGTTAAGGCGCATCATTTCAGCAAACACCCGGTTCTGGAGCAGGTTGTCGCCAATGGCAATACGGGTGGTCAGGAAGCCGTTCTGGAACAGCAGGTGGTTGACCACCATCGGGTCAAACACAATGTCCCGATGATTCGAGATAAACAAATGCGCGTTGGTCTTGGTCAGATTTTCCAGGCCGCTGTGAGTTACTCTGGACGTGGTGTTTTCGACCAACTCGCCCACGTACTTTGACAACTCCGCTTGCAGATCATCCACCCGGTGAAAGTGGCCGAAATTACGTAGCAGCCAGCGGCGGACAAACATCCGTAATACCCCTGGTGCCCACTTTGCCGCCACGGGAGCCTTGAACCGGCCCACCATATCGAGGAACTCCCGGTCGTTGACCAGGCGTTTGATGGCCGGCGCTGTTTCTACATCCGAATAGGGACGGATTGCGTCAAATTCCTGCATGCGAGCTCTGTTTTGGTTCCAAGCAATTGAACAAGGTGGTTTAAACGGCCGGTATTCTATCCTGTCTCTGAATTCATTTCCTCCACCGAAATGGCACCATTGACCAATCCCCGTAAAGGATCTGGTATCATCCCGGGCCTGAACATTCCCCGCCCACAGGCAACGACCAGCATGTACCCGGACCAGGATTTTGACCAACTGACCCGCGAGCCTCCTTCAGCCACCGGCCGGAGCCCCGCGCAGGTTCTGCACGAAGTATTCGGCTACGAGAGCTTCCGCCCGCTGCAGGGCGATATTGTGCAGGAAGTCGTGGCGGGTGGTGATGCCCTGGTGCTGATGCCAACCGGCGGCGGAAAATCCTTGTGTTATCAGGTGCCGGCATTGGTTCGCCCGGGTACCGCGGTGGTGATCTCCCCGCTGATTGCCCTGATGCAGGACCAGGTCAGTGCATTGAAACAGCTTGGCGTGAAAGCGGCATTCCTGAATTCCACCATGGATCTCGAGCAGGCCCGGGCTACCGAATATGCCTTGATGACCGGCGAGCTGGATCTTCTGTACTGCGCGCCAGAGCGCCTGATTCAGCCCCGCACTATTGAACTGCTCCATCACGCGTCATTGTCCCTGTTTGCCATCGACGAAGCCCACTGTGTGTCCCAGTGGGGCCACGATTTCCGGTCGGATTATCTGCAGCTGAGCATGCTGGCGGAGGAGTTCCCGGGTATACCGCGAATTGCACTCACCGCAACCGCCGATGAACGCACCCGCAAGGAGATTGCCGAGCGCCTGTCGCTGACCCACGCGCGCCACTTTGTCAGTGGGTTTGATCGCCCGAACATCCAATATCGCATCACTCCAAAAACTAATGCCAACAAGCAGTTATTAGACTTTATTAAGGCGGAGCATGAGGGCGATTGCGGCATTGTTTACTGCATGTCCCGCAACAAGGTGGACGCAACCGCCCGCATGCTGGCCGATAAGGGATACCTGGCACTGCCCTACCACGCCGGCCTGACGGCTGAGGAGCGGTCCGGAAACCAGGAGCGCTTTCTGCGGGAAGACGGCGTAATTATTGTCGCCACCATCGCCTTCGGCATGGGCATCGACAAACCGGACGTGCGCTTTGTGGCTCATCTGGACCTTCCTAAAAGCCTTGAAGCCTACTACCAGGAAACCGGCCGGGCTGGCCGCGACGGCAAACCGTCTACTGCCTGGATGGTTTACGGCCTGCAGGATGTGATCAAGCTGCGCCAGATGCTCGAAGCCTCTCAGGGTAACGACCAATTTAAACGGGTAGAACGGCAAAAGCTGGATGCCATGCTGGGCCTGTGTGAAGTCACCCAGTGCCGGCGACAGGTTCTGCTGCGCTACTTTGGTGACACGCTTGAGCAGCCCTGCGGCAACTGCGACACCTGCCTGAACCCACCGGAAACCTGGGACGGCACGGTTGCCGTGCAAAAAGCCCTGTCTTGCGTGTACCGCACCGGCCAGCGTTTCGGCGTAATCTACCTGATTGATGTCCTTCGGGGCTCCGGGAATGAACGCATCCTGCAGGCGGGCCACGACAAGGTGTCCACCTATGGTATTGGCGCTGACCTGAGTGCCAGCGAGTGGAAATCGGTGTTCCGGCAACTGGTCGCTAACGGCTATCTGCGGGCAGACCCCGAAGGCTATGGCGCTTTACAACTGACCGAGCGCTGCCGCGCCCTGCTGAAGGGCGAGGAAACCGTCTGGTTGCGAAAAGATCCAGCACCGAAAAAGGGCGTCTCAGGACGCAGTGGATCCGGCCGCAAAAGTTTTGCTGCCGACCAGGTCGTCGACCAGGCCGCGTGGGACCACCTTCGTGCCTGCCGCAAGGGGCTGGCCGACCAGCAGGGCGTTCCTCCCTATGTGATCTTCCATGACACCACCCTGTTTGAAATGATGGAGCGCCGGCCCCGCACCATCGACGAACTCGCGGAAGTCAGCGGCGTCGGCGCGGCCAAGCTGGAGAAATACGGCGAGACCTTCCTTAAGGCCATCGCCGAACTGGAGAGCCTCTAGGCGGATTTCTCCGCCTTGAAGCCCTTCTTCCGCACCCGGTAATGGCCAATCGACGTTGCCACATGGTTGCCGTCCTGATCGGTCAGCACGCCCTCCAGTGTGAATTTTGCGCGGCCCGTGGCGTCAGCATCGGCTCGAATGGCGCCCACCTGTTCCTCGCTCAGGGAAAATTCCACCGTGACATCCGAGTTGGCGGGCTGTAGGAATTGCAGGGTCATTTCCTTAAGAATAGGCGTGTACGATGGCCCCAGGTCGAACAAGGTCAACACGCCTCCGGGAATCTCGGCCACCAGAAAATAGGCGCCAGCGTACAGACTGCCAAAGTGGTTCTTATTCCCCTTCAGCTTGATCCTTGCTCGCACATAACCCGGCCGCACTTCCTCTACCGAAAATCCATTGCGGGGAGCGAAGGGAATGGACAGCCCGATGATCCGGTTGACCGCAGCATAGCCTCCGGTTTTCTTCAGCCACGCCAAAGGCTGTGCCAGCGTAGCCTTGGGGTCAGTTGACGCTACCCACTGGCCGGTTGCCCCGATAATGTTGTCTATCAATGCCATATTTTTTGGTGTCCTGGTTCGTATTCCCGTGAATAGTCGTTGCAAAACCCGATACAAAGCAACAACAATGAATATGTGAACAATAGAACGACATTCTAAGCCCATTGAGAAGGAAAGCCGATTTGGGTTCACCTTGCCTGTTCCGCGCCATTTCGTTCGCAGCCTGCCTGCTCGCAAGCCTTTTTGCAGCATCCAATGTCCTCGCCGAAGCCGCAGACAACCATCGGGAACTCAGGCTCTGGTATCGCAACTATGACAACCCCGCCATTCGTAACCTGGTTCAGCTCGCCCTCGATAAAACGCCGGAATACGGCACCTATGAGCTGTTCCGCAGTGAGGAAGTCAGCCAGGGCCGGGCACTGCTTGAACTAAGCAGCGGCCACAGCCGGATTCTGGACATTGCCAACGTGGCAACCACCGCAGAAAGGGAAGAAAGCCTTAACCCGATTCCTGTGCCGGTAGACGGCGGCCTGCTGGGCTTCCGGGTATGCCTGGTGTTGCCAGAGAACCTGCCTCTGTTCAAAGGTGTCTCCAGTCTTGCAGACCTTCGTAATCGCAATATCAGTATTGGCCAGGGCACACACTGGCCGGATACACCCATTCTGGAAGCCAATGGCCTGAAGGTAATCACCAACCCCCGCTACGAAGTTCTCTTTGGCATGCTCCGGAACAAGCGTTTCGACTGTTTCTCCCGGGGCATTAGCGAAGTGTTGTTCGACCTTGAACACAACCGTGCCAGCGATCTGGCCATCGAACCAGACATTCTCCTTGCCTACCCATTACCCTCCTACCTGTTTGCGGCAAAGAACGACCAGGACACCGCCCACCGCCTGCAGCTGGGCATCGAAAGGGCAATCAACGACGGCAGTTTCGGCAAATACCTGAAGGATCATTTCGGGCGGGCCATCAAGGAACTAGGGCTTAAAGCACGCACCATCATCACACTGCGCAACCCGTACCTCAGCGAGGAATCCGACCAGGTTGGCAGGAACACCCTTGAAGAACTGAGCCGGCGGATCGAATATCTAAGTCAGTAGTCGCGGGCGCAGTCTTTCCGTACCTCTGTTAAACTGGGCGCCATCA
>CAYUNQ010000005.1:22614-29128 GCA_964446185.1 uncultured Marinobacter sp.
CACGACCTGTGCATCAGCTCTTTCAAGCGGAGAATCACTGAATGGCCCATGAAGAACTGCACCTTAACCTGCGCAACCTCACCCTTGAGGACTACCCACAGCTCCAGGAGCTGATGAACGATGTTTACGATGACATCGGCGGTGCATGGCCAAAAGAAACCATCAAAGCCCTGGTGGAACAGTTTCCGGACGGCCAGATCTGTATTGAAGAAAGTGGCCACCTGGTTGCAGTGGCACTCACCGTATGCGTGAAATACGAGCGCTTCAGTAACCCACACGCCTACGACGATCTGATCCTGCGTAACGAAAAGATCTGGCACAATCCCAATGGCGATTCCCTGTACGGGCTGGATGTCTTCATTCACCACGAATACCGGGGCTACCGACTGGGCCGGCGGTTATATGAAGCCCGCAAGGAGTTGTGCCGCTCTATGAATCTGCGGGCCATCCTGGCGGGCGGGCGCATTCCCAACTACTTCAAATATTCGGAACAATACACCCCGGAAGAATACATCCACCGGGTAGACCGCAAGGAAATCTACGATCCGATTCTGAGTTTCCAGCTGTCCAACGACTTCCAGGTTACCCGGCTGATGCACAAATACCTGCCGGAAGACGAGAAATCCCTGGGCTATGCCACGCTGCTGGAATGGCGGAATATTCTCTATACCCCGCCCTCCTCGGTACTCAATGTGAAGAAAACCCAGGTGCGCATGGGTGCGGTGCAATGGCAGATGCGGGAATTTACCTCTGTCGAGGAAGTGCTCAAGCAGGTTGAGTACTTTGTGGATGCCTTGTCGGATTACAAAAGTGACTTCGCCCTGTTCCCGGAGTTCTTCAACGCGCCGTTGATGGGCCTGACCGATCAGATGGACCAGACCCGGGCCATTCGTTTCCTGGCCGGCTTTACCGAACAGTTCCGCAACGAAATGTCGGAAATGGCTGTCAGCTACAACATCAACATCATCACCGGCTCCATGCCGCTGATCGAGAACGACCGCGTGTACAACGTATCTTACCTGTGCCACCGGGACGGGCGGGTAGACGAACAGCGAAAGATTCACATTACCCCCCACGAGCGTCGCGACTGGGTGATTGAAGGCGGCAATGAATTCAAAGTATTTGATACCGATGCCGGGCGGGTTGGCATTCTGATCTGCTACGACATCGAGTTTCCCGAACTGGGGCGAATTGCAGCCAGCCAGGAGGTGGATATCATCTGTGTGCCCTTCTGGACAGACACCAAGAACGGCTACCTTCGGGTTCGCCATTGCGCCCAGGCCCGGGCCATTGAGAACGAATGCTATGTAGTGATTACCGGCAGCGTAGGCAACCTGCCCAAGGTGGAAAACCTGGACGTTCAGTATGCCCAGTCTTCGGTATTTTCTCCTTCAGATTTCGCCTTCCCCCACGATGCGGTGATGGCGGAAACTACGCCCAACACCGAGATGATCATGTTCTCGGACATGGATCTGGAAAAGCTGAAACTGGTGCGCAACGAAGGCTCTGTCACCAATCTTAAAGATCGCCGTGTTGATATGTATGAGATAAAAACCCGCTGATTGTTCAGGGGCTGGCCCATATTCACTGGTGCAGCCCTTGAAACATTCCATGAAAGGGTTACGGTAGACGACTGACGGCGTTGCCATAATTGGGTTCGCCGTCTATTGTTTGAGCTGAGTCCAGAATGTTTACGTGCTGAAACACAGAGATAATGATTAATGAATGACCCACTTCCGGATCTGGTTGCCCGCTTCCGTATTCGCCAGGGACTGTTTCGTAAAGAAACCGTTCAAGCGCGCGTTTACGAGCTGGATAGCTATGGCTGTGTGATGAAAACCGACAAGGTTTTCGAGCCGGGCGATACGCTGGTGCTGGAGTTGGTAATGGATATGCCGTTTGAAGAAATTCGGGCCGAAGGTCTGTCCGGGCTGATAACCGAGAAGAGAAAGCACTGTAGCAATTTCTTTTACTCCATTGATTTTTCTCACACTAACTCGAAAGACTCATCCCCGTTGTCAGAAAAGCTCCGGCGCATCCACGCAGTACTTCTGAAAAAACAAAGCCTCAAATCCCGCCGCGGCCCTGGTCCCCTAACGGACACGAGGCAAATGGCCTGATACCAGCTGTACCTACCAAGCATCCGTCTGCAAGGAGACGTCCCATGGCAAAGAAAGCCAAGCCGAGCGTAGATAAGATCGTTAAAAAGGTGAACAAGGAGTTCGAGAAGACCTCTGCACAGATTGAGGGGCTGATAACCGATGCCCTGAACCAGTTCGACCACCTTCAGCATCAGGTTCAGGACCCGGTGCGTAAACTTCTTAAAGACATGGATGAGTTACGTGAGCGGGAGATGAAGCGCTTCAACGAAGAGTTCGAGCGCCGGATGAATGAGTTTCATGAACTGCAGACAGCCCTGCTCGAACGTATCGGCATAGCCTCAAAGGAAGTACGCAAAGCCGCCGATGAAACCGCCGGCAAAGCCAGGGCCGCGGCGAAGTCCGCGGCCGCCAGTAAGCCTTCCGCCAAAAAGGCGCCTGCAAAGAAAGCAACCGCCAAAAAGCCTGCTGCACCCAAGGCTCCGAAGGCAGCCAAGCCGGTGGACAAGTCCGACCTCACCCGCGTTAAGGGCATTGGCCCGGCAACGGCAAAAAAGATGAAAGACGCGGGCATTACTTCCATCGAGCAGATTGCCAGCCCTAGTGCCGAAGACAAGCAAAAGCTGGAGGCCTTCAAGGGTATCAAAGGCTACAGTGAGCTGACAGCTGAAGCGAAGAAAGCCCTTTAATCTCGCTCGCCGAGCACCCGCGCCAGAGCCTCATCCAGGCTCTGGCGTTC
The DNA here is from genome assembly GCA_964446185.1 of uncultured Marinobacter sp. Classification (GTDB taxonomy): domain Bacteria; phylum Pseudomonadota; class Gammaproteobacteria; order Pseudomonadales; family Oleiphilaceae; genus Marinobacter. The sequence goes on from CAYUNQ010000005.1 coordinate 25,453, forward strand.
TTTTTCAGGGGTGAAGCTTTCGGCAAGCGCAGACACCGCCCCTGTGAGTACTGCCAGGTATTCCGCTTCCTGTTCGGCCTTGTACATCAACGCAGCCAGCGCCTCGTCATCTCCCACCGGGAAATAGCCGGGGTAGCCCTCGCCCAACAGCCCCTTATTGCCCGGAATATCCGATGCCAGAATGGGCAAGCCTGCCCTGCAGGCCTCAGACACCACATTCGCGCCACCCTCCATGACCGAGCTGATCACCATCAGGCTGCTGACCGCCATCAGGTTTTCCAGGCCGGGTTTATCCAGCTCTCCCAGCCAGCGAAATCTTGGGTTATCCCGGCTCTCTGTCAGGGCTTTTTCACGCCATTCGCCGGTGTGGGGGCGCCCCGCACACAAAACGATGGTCCGCGAATCCTCCGGCAATTGCCTTGCTGCCACAGCCGCCCGCAGGGAGTCTTTCTCGTCTCGAAGGTGGCCGATCACACAGATGTTGAATTGATCGGGCTCCGCCCGGGAACCGCCCCGAACGGCAGGTTCCGCTGCCGATTGGCGCAGCGTCATCAACTTGCCGTGGAACTGCTCGGGTATGTCTGCTGCCACCAGGTCATGCAGGCCGATCAACAGATCTGCGGCCTCCATAGAGGCCAGGGTTACTACCCCAAATTCATGCTGGTGGTGGTAGATGTCCGTTCCGGTGAGCACTACAATCAGGGGCTTGTCCGGGTGCTGCTCCCGCCAGGCCATCACTGCGTCGGCACTGCGCCATGCGTGCAGGGCTATCATCAAATCACCAGCCTGTTCCTGATAGCGGGTGAGCACGTCAACCCGATGGCCGGATTGCTCAAGCAACTGCTGCCAGCGCAGAGCGGTTGCCCGATTGCCGGCCTTGGAATCCGGGCCGGCCGGAGTGATGATCAGAATATGCATAAAGGCTACCGGGACAATTTTCCGAAAGTCTGCACGGGACAGTGCTCCGGGTAAAGCCTTGCTTCGTATACCGGTTCAGTGTTTGGGCAAATGACGGTATCCTGAAACCACCAATGGTGCCCGCCAGGTTTCCAAAGCATCCCAATATAAAGGAATGAACCAACATGGTTATCAATCATCTTCGAAAGTGGCTGGTTTCCGGCCTTATATCAATATCCGCAGTTACCGCTGCCCAGGCAGAAACCTTCGTGTTCACCGCCATTCCGGACGAAGATGAAACCCGGCTGGTTGAGCGATTCCGGGGTGTTGCCGATTACCTCTCCGAGCAACTGGATGTAGAAGTTCGCTATATCCCGGTAAAATCCTATGCAGCTGCTGTGTCTGCTTTTCGCAACAACCAGGTTCAACTGGCCTGGTTTGGCGGACTGTCCGGCGTTCAGGCACGGCGTCTGGTACCTGGCTCTGAAGCTATCGCCCAGGGCGTTGAAGACGAAGCCTTCGTAACCTACTTTGTCGCCAACACCAGCACCGGTATCGAACCGGCAGACAGCCTGGCTGAGCTGGAAGACAGCCTGCGTGGCAAAACCTTTACCTTCGGCTCCAAGGGCTCCACCTCCGGCCGCCTGATGCCCGAGTTCCACATTCGCGATACCTTTGGGGAAGCTCCGGAGTCTGTTTTCTCCCGTGTTGGCTTTAGCGACAACCACACCCGAACCCTGCGCCTGGTTGAGGCCGGCACCTATGAAGTGGGCGCCCTCAACTTTCAGGTATGGGAGAAGGAGCTGGCCGATGGCAATGTCGATACCGATGCCGTTCAGGTAATCTGGCAGACCCCGCCCTACCCGGACTACCAGTGGACCATTCGAGGCGATGTAAACGAGCGCTTTGGCGAAGGCTTCAAAGACGAGGTCACCAAGGCCCTGCTGGAGCTGGACAACCCAGCCTTGCTGGAAAGCTTTCCCCGCTCCGGCTTCATTCCTGCATCCAACGATGACTACGAGCCCATCCGTAAGACCGCCGAAAACATCGGAATTCTTGATTGATGCCAGGCTTTGATTTTCAGGGCCTGACAGCCAGTTTTAACGGACAGCGGGTGATTGGCCCGCTGTCTCTGCACGTGAACGAAGGCGAACACGTGGCGCTGGTTGGCAAAAGTGGCGCCGGGAAATCCACGCTTATCCGGTTACTTTACGACCGGCTTGATAGCCAGGCGTCGCTGATTCCGCAGGGGCTGGGACTGGTCAATGCGCTGCCGGTGTTCCACAACGTATTTATGGGGCAGCTGGACCGGCACCCGGCTTGGTATAACACCCTCACCCTGATCCGGCCGTTCGGTCGCGACCGTGATGCGGTAAAAACCCTGCTCAAAGAACTGGCGATTCCGGAAAAGCAATGGATACCGGCGGCGGCACTGTCTGGCGGACAACGCCAGCGTGTGGCCATTGCCCGGGCTCTCTACCGGGAAGCCCCGGTGCTACTGGCAGACGAACCCATATCTGCCCTCGATGGCCCTATGGCACACCTGGTGATGAACATCCTCTCCAGCCGGTTCGCAACGTCTGTCATTGCCCTGCATGATGTAGACATGGCGCTTCGTTACTGCACCCGGATTATCGGCATTCAGGATGGCCTGGTAGCACTGGACGAACAGGCTTCGCGGCTTGCCTCTGCCGATATCATGTCGCTGTATTAACCCATGTTCTCCTATCCCACCGTAAGAACCAGTTTTATCTTCCTGGCGATCGCACTGGGCGGCTTGCTGGTGGCAGATATCGCCATCACCACCGCTAACCCGTGGCAGGATCTGGGCCGGTTCTTTCTGGGTGTAGTCACCCCCAATTTCTTCAGTACCGAAGGGCTGATGACTGCCCTGCTGCGGACCGTCGCTTTCGCCTTTGTGGGGGTAACCATTGGCAGCGTGGCCGGCTTTGTACTGGCCCTGGGTTACCGGTTTATGCCGGTCAGAATGTTTTGTGCATTTATCCGCTCCATCCATGAACTGTTCTGGGCCCTGATCTTCTTGCAGTTCTTCGGGTTTCATCCGCTGACCGGGGTGCTGGCTATCGCCATTCCCTATTCCGGCATCTTCGCCAAGGTCTATTCGGAAATACTCGACGAGTCCGACCCGGAGCCAGGCCGCTTGCTGCCTCCGGGCACCGGTGCCATTTCTGCCTTCCTGTACGCCCGCATTCCGGATTGCTGGGAACAGATCCGCACCTACACCTCGTACCGGCTTGAATGCGGCCTGCGCTCTTCCGCCATTCTGGGCTTTGTTGGCCTGCCGACCCTGGGGTTCTATCTGGAATCGTCGTTCTCGCAGGGCATGTATTCCGATGCCGGCGCCATGCTCATTCTGTTCTACGTATTGATCGCAACCCTGCCCCTGTGGGTGCGGCCGAAGCTGCTGCCCTTCTACATTCTGGCCGCCCCGTTTTTTCTGGGGGAAGGGTTTCCCATTGTCTGGGGTAATGTTGAGCGTTTCTTTACCGAAGACATCATCCCCGCCCCTCTGCGCAATGGTGAAGGCCTTGCCGGTTTAACGGCCTGGTTTGGGGATGTCATGGTTACCGAGGCCCTGCCCGGAATCTGGAATACCGTGGTGCTTACCCAGATTGCCCTGGTCGCCACCGGCCTTATCTCACTGCTGGCGTTTCCGCTGATTTCCAACCATTTCGGCGGGCCGGTACGGCGCACTTCCGGCCACGTGCTTCTGGTGATTGCCCGTTCTACCCCGGAATACATTCTCGCCTATATCCTG
>CAYUNQ010000006.1:0-6322 GCA_964446185.1 uncultured Marinobacter sp.
GGAAGGCCACATTGAAATCGACCGCCAGCGTTTTCTGCACGTCAATGTGCACCTGAACCACTGGCAGGACGGTGAACAGCCAGAGCTGATCACCTGGATCCGCGAAACCCGGCGCATGCGCAGCGAGGAAATCCACTTCATAGACTCCCCCACTATTGGCGTGCTGGTATTTTTCAGGAGGGTCGAGGGCTAAGCTGTCCCAGACCGGCCATTGACCGCTCCAGAACCTGCTTCACGCCTGACATGCCCTGGTCAATGGCCTGTTCGATTTCTTCCATGGTGATGATGTGGTCGGATTTTCCGGCCGCCCAGTTCACCACCAGCGCCAGGCATACGTAGCGCATCCCCAGCTCAGCCGCCAGCACCGCCTCGGGCATGCCGGTCATGCCCACCAGGTCACAGCCATCCCGTTCCAGGCGGGTAATTTCTGCGGCGGTTTCCAGCCGTGGGCCCTGGGTAGCGGCGTATACACCGAAATCCGAGAAATCCAGCTGCAGCCCCCGGGCGGCATCAATCAGCAGTTGCCGGCTTTCGTGGTCATAGGGGTAGGTGAAATCAATGTGGGTAACATGCTCCAACTCCCCTTCAAAGAAGGTGCTGGCCCGGCCCCAGGTGTAATCGATGACCTGGTCCGGCACCACCACATGGGCCGGGCCCATGGCCTTGTGGATACCACCCACGGCATTCACCCCCACCACGGTTCGAACCCCGGCATCGTACAGAGCCTGCAGGTTGGCGCGGTAGTTCACCTGGTGGGGCGGAATGCGGTGCGGATTGCCGTGGCGGGCCAGGAACACCACCGCCTGTTCCCCCAGCCGGCCATGCAACAGTTTGTCTGACGGCTCACCCCAGCGGGTGGTGACGGCTTCTTCGCCAACAATTTCGAGGTCACTCAGGCTGGTCAGGCCGGTACCGCCGATAATCCCGACCGGGTTTGCGTTCGCTGTCATACTTCGTCTCCTGCCGGCTCACGGCCCTGCTCGTTATCGCCACTGAGCCTTACACTCCCGGGCAAGTGCAAGGTACGGGTCGGGAGGGCTATCTCGGCGGCCCAACTGTTCAACGTTTGCAGCGCTTCTCCGATCATTCCAGCCCTCTGGATTTGTCAGTTCATTGAATCAAAACACGCATGCCAGCCGGCACACGATCAAAAAGTTCTGCGATATCGCTGTTGCGCATTCGAATACAGCCATGGGACCTGGCCACGCCCATAGGCTCGGTATCCGGGGTTCCGTGAATGTATATGAATCGCCGGAAGCTATCGACTCCGGGGCCGCGATTATGCCCCCATTGCCGGCCGCAGAGCCAGAGAATACGGGTGAGAATCCAGTCCCGGTCAGGGTACTCGGCAGCGAGGTATGGTGAGTAGATTTCACCGGTTGGGCGCCGGCCCCGGAAGACAGCATTCAGGGGCTGGCCGGCGCCGATTCGTGCGCGGATATAGTGCTCACCCCGGGGAGTGCAGCCGCTGCTGTCGCGCTCGCCCGGCCCGTTCAGGGCCGTGGATACGGCATAGCTGGCCAGGACAGCGCCGTCGGCAGAACATACCACGAGTGCCTGGTTGGCAATATTGATGCTCAGGTAAGCCCCGGGGGGCAAAGGGGTGTGCAAGGAGATAACTCCCTCCGGCCAGAAACCAGAGGGAAGACTAACCGAGGCAGGGAAGCTCAGGCAACCGGGGCCGCCTTGCCCGGTATTGAAACCAGCATTTTATCCGGTGCCGTCATCCCGGCGGCCAGGAAGGGCACCAGGCGCGCGGCGATTTCCTGCACCGAGGTGTGTACACCCAGCTTGTTCTCCAGGATGTCGATCAGGGCATCGCTGCTGGACATGGTGAACGCGGTGGCTCCCAGCATAAACTGGATACGCCAGTAGCGATCTACCGAGGATAGCTCCGGGGTCGCTTCTTTCAGCAAGCGCATAAAGCGAGCGAATGGCTCACTGTATTCCTGCTCAAGGAATTTACGCAGGTGGCCCTGGCTCTGGGTATAGGCAAGCCCGAGCAGGCGCATGAAAATGGAAATGCCTTTTTCGTTACGCTGAGGCATACGCACGGCGCTTTCGGTGAGCGCCCAGAGCGTCTGGTTCAGGGTCGCCGGTTTGCCGTCGCACTTTGCTTCCAGTTCATCGAACGCCGTTTCCAGGGTTGCAGAGAACGGCGTCAGAAAACGTGCGAAAACCGCATGAATCAGCGCATTTTTTGAACCAAAGTGGTAATTGACAGCGGCCAGATTTACTTTAGCCTTACTGGTAATCATGCGAAGGGAGGTTTCCGAGAAACCACGCTCGGCAAACAGCTCTTCAGCAGCATCAAGTATGCGGTCTACGGTATCTGACTGCGCCATTTTGTTATCCATGCCTCCAACAAACGTCTGTTTGAAACATACGTTTGACACCCTGCCGTGTCAAGCATACCTTGGCATGACTGCAACCGTTCAGGAGATTCGTGATGTTTACAGGTATCGTTCAGGGTGTGGCCACCATCGCGGAAGTCATTAAGGCACCGGGGCTGAACACACTGGTGGTGCGTTTTCCGGAAGCAAAGGTGCAAGGTGTAACCATCGGCGCCTCGGTGGCCATCAATGGCACCTGCCTTACGGTGACCCGGCAAGACAGCGACCTGCTGTACTTTGATGCCATGCAGGAAACTCTGCGGCTGACCACGCTGGGCGACCTGGCCGAAGGCGACCCGGTGAACTTTGAACGGGCGGCCCGTATTGGTGACGAGATTGGCGGCCACCTGCTGAGCGGCCATGTGCACACTACCGCGGTACTGGCTGAGATTATCCGCACGGAAAACAACGTCACCCTGTGGTTTGAGGTGCCGGAGAGCTGGATGAAGTATGTGTTCCCGAAAGGCTATATCGCCATCAACGGCGCCAGCCTGACCATTGGCGAGGTCACCGGTAACCGCTTTAACGTTCACCTGATTCCGGAAACCCTGCGGGCCACCACGTTTGGCACGGCCGAACAGGGCCAGAAGGTGAACATCGAAATCGACAGCCAGACCCAGACCATTGTCGACACCCTGGCTCGCCTGGGTTACGACCGCCCTGCCCTTTAAGGCGTATAGCTGAGGCGCTCAGGGCGCCGCTTCAAACACCACAAAGCGCGGGCTTGCCGCCCGCTGCTCCACCTTGCCAAAGTAGCGCTTCAGCGACTTGTGGTAACCCAGGTGCCGGTTGCCCACCATCAGCATTCGCCCGCCCGGCGTCAGGTGCCGGGCCGCATCCCGGAACAGCCGCAGGGCAATGTGATCGCCCACCACGCCGCCTTCATGGAACGGCGGGTTCAGCAAAATCAGATGGTACTCACCGGCATCGTCACGGATGCCGTCGCTGTGATGGCACTGGCCAGCCTGGTAACCACAGGCACCCAGGTTGTGCAGCACACTGGCAACGGCCTGGCTGGACACATCGCTGAAATCCACGGTGACATCGCTACGGCATGCCAGAACAGACAACCCCAGCACACCGTTGCCGCAGGCCAGGTCCAGCACCCGTGCGCCCGGCTCCAGGCTGCGGACCGCAGGGGCCACCAGCGGCAGCAACTCCCGGGTGCCGATATCCAGCTTGTCACGGGCAAAAACGGCCGGCAGTGCCTGCACCGGCGCCGGCAAACCCGCCAGCGCGTAGCCTTTCCAGCTTTCAGGCCAGCCTTGCAGTTGCGCCGGCCCTTTGCGGCAGACCACCACCCGGGCTTTTTTGCGGGCCGGCAGCACGGTTTCGGTAACCACCGCTTCGGCGAACACATCAACGCTGCGGTCCGGCAGGTGCTTGATCATGCCGCCCGCCAGCAGGCAGCCGTTGTCCGCCAGCACAGAATTCACCCAGCGCAGCAACCAGCCCAGATAGGCGCCATGGCGGGGAATGCGTAAAACCACAAGGTCGAATGGTCCATCTGGCGGGTTCAGCCAGCTATGTAATACCGCCGGCCGGGCCAGGCCGGGATTGAGTTCAGCATTGTGTTCCAGGGCAAGGGGCATGACTGCGCTGTCTGCCACGCTGGTAACCGGCCCGTGGGCCTGTGCCAGCCCGAGCGTGAGTGCACCGAACTGGTCGTCTACCACCAGAATACGGGGGCTTTCGGCCTGGCGCTTACCGGCCTCGGCCAGCAACAGCTCATCGGCCGCATCCCAGGCCCGCAAGCCTGGCTCTCCGCCCGGGCGGTTGAGTTTCAGGCCGCCCGCCGGGAGCGGCAGGATTTCAGCGGATGGCACGGTTAAACGCCCTGTATACGGTAAAGCGGCGATCCTGGGCCAGCTTCTCGACCGGCCCGATAAAACGCTGGATCACCGACTCATAGGGCAGGAAGCTGTTGGCCACCAACCGCAGTTCGCCCCTGGGCGCCAGGTGGGCGGCCACTTCCCGCAGAAATTGCTCGGTCATGGAGGTATCGGTTTTTACGCCGCTGTGAAACGGCGGATTGGTGACCACCGCGGGCCACCGGCCCTGAATACCCGTAAGGCCGTCGGAGGCATGGATCTCCCCTTCGGCGCCGGCCCGGGCATAGGTTTCACGGGCGCAGGCTAGGGCCTGGGCCTGGACATCCACCGCATCGACCACGCCCTGAGGCAGGCCCTGAGCGCGCCGATAACTTTGCAGCCAGCTGCCGATCACGCCGGCACCACAGGCAAAGTCCAGTACCTTGTCGGCCCGTATCGGGGTTTGTTCCAGGGTTTCCAGCAACATCCGGGTGCCGACATCCAGCTCGCCTTCACTGAATACGCCGGGCAGGCCGGCCACTTCAAGGCTTACGCCGGCACAGGAAACCTGAGTCCAGCGTAGCCAGTCGGCAAGGTCAAAACGGGAAAGGGGTTGGTGGTTGGTGCCGGTCCACACCTGGCAGTGGCGGGCGCTGTCGACTTTCAGTGCGTCGGCCACCACGGCGGTGAACTGTTTAACGGCTCCGGCGATGCCTTCTTTCTTTTCGCCCACCAGAACCAGGTTGGCCCCTTGGCGGCCCAGATAGCGCGCCATGGCCAGGCGTAATTCCAGTTCCGCCCGGGCCTTGGGCAGGAAGATCACCAGGGTGTCGAAACCGCCGGCGTCCTGCTCGTTGCACTGATAGCCGAAACAGGCTTGCCAGTTCGCATGCTGGCACAGCTGTTCATACACACCGGCGTGTTCACTCATGGCCAGCCCGGGTTCTGGGCAATGGGCCAGCAACGCCGGCTCGGATACGCCCAGCAGGGCCACCCGGCCGGTCAGCAGTTCGGCATTCCGGAGCAGAACGTCGTGTGTGTTGGTTTGGAGCTGCGCCATAGGTTCTGCCTCTGCTGTTGATTCCCGCGCGGAATTGAACGGGAATCAACAGCATAACGCAAGCCTCAGATGCTGCCGTCGCTGTCCATGTTCTGGTGCATGGTGCTCTGGGCCAGGTCCAGCAGCTCGCGCAGGGCGACAGAGAACATGGCGTATTCCGGCTCCCGTACACTCTTGATCTCAGCCAGCATGGCATTCCAGCGCTCGATCATGTGCTCGTGGGCCTGCTCCCAGGCGTCCACGCTCTCGGGCACCTTGTCGGCCTTGCCGGCCAGCCGCAACACGCCGGTGGTCAGGGCCCGCTGCTGCCAGTCGAGATCTTCGCGGAAGCTCTCCCGGGCCAACGCCTGCCAATGGGAATTGGGTGTAAGCTCCGCAATGGCATTGGCAAACCAGGTCAGGTCAAGCCGGTCGCCCAGATCGTAGTACAGGTTAGCCACGGTTTTCAGGGGCATACCGGTAGCTTCCTGGGCTTCGATAATGCCGAGGGAAGAATACAGGTAACCGGTACCCGCCAGTACCGAGGCCAGGTCTTTCGGCAGGCCAGACTCTTCCAGGTAAGCGTGGCGCTGCTCCCAGCTACTGCGGGCCTGCTCGCCCAGATAATCCGGCAGGCTGGAGGTAATGGCCCAAACACTGTCGGCAAACCGTTCCATATGGCTCTGGATATTGAGCTCGGCACGGCGGTTACGCAGCAGCCAGCGCACGGCCCGGCGCATCAGGCGCATCAGGTCTTGCATCAGCTCCAGCTGCAGCTTGGCAGGCACATGGTAATCCAGTGCCTCGATCCGGTCCCACCAGTTGTCGATGCGGAACACATCCCGGGCGATGATCCAGGCCAGGGCAATGTTTGCCGCATCGGCGCCGGTGGACTGGTTCAGCCGCTCCACAAAGGTAATACCCATGTGGTTGACCATGTCGTTGGCAATCTGGGTGGCGATGATTTCCCGCCGCAGCTGGTGATCGCCCAATTCTGTGGAGAACTGGGTGGCGAGCAATTTCGGAAACACCTTTAACATTTCCCCGGCCAGCAAGGGATCATCTGGCAACGTGCTGTC
>CAYUNQ010000006.1:6332-20747 GCA_964446185.1 uncultured Marinobacter sp.
TCGCCTTTGACATAGGAAATCAGCACCGCCAACTCTGGCCGGGTCAGGCCCTTCTTGGCCAGCTTGCGCTCGGTCAGGGCGTCGTCGTGAGGCAGGAACTCCAGGTCCCGGTTCAGTTTGCCTTCGCTTTCCAGGGTATTCATCAACCGGCGGTATTCCTCCAGCCGGGGCGCGGTATCGGCACTGGCAATGCTGATCGCCTGGGTTTGCCGGTAGTTGTTCTTCAGCACCAGGGCAGAGACATCGTCGGTCATCTCTTCCAGCATCACATTGCGTTGCTTGGCGGTCAGGTCGCCCATGGCCACAGCACGGTTGAGCAGGATTTTCATGTTCACTTCGTGGTCTGAACAGTCCACACCACCGGAGTTATCGATGAAGTCGGTGTTCAGGCGACCGCCTTTGAGGGCATATTCAATGCGGCCCAGCTGGGTGAACCCCAGGTTGCCGCCCTCGCCCACCACCTTGCAGCGCAGGTCTCCGCCGCTGACACGCAGGCCGTCATTGGCTTTGTCGCCGACATCGGCATGGCTTTCAACGGAACCTTTCACATAGGTGCCGATACCGCCAACCCAGAGCAGGTCCACCTCGGCCTTGAGGATGTGGCTGATCAGCATGTTGGGGGGCACCCGGTCGGCATTGATGCCCAGCAGGGCTTTCATTTCCGGGCTGACCGGAATGGACTTGGCGTTCCGGCTGAACACGCCGCCACCCTTGGAGATCAGCTTGCTGTCGTAATCGGCCCAGGAAGAACGAGGCATTTCGAACAGGCGCTTGCGCTCCTTATAGCTCCTGGCCGCATCCGGTTCCGGGTCAATAAAGATATGGATGTGGTTGAACGCCGCCACCAGGCGGGTTTTCTCGGAGCTCAGCAGGCCGTTACCGAACACATCGCCGGCCATGTCGCCGATACCGATGGCGGTGAATTCGTCTTCGGCCGGGTTGATGCCCATCTCCCGGAAGTGGCGTTCTACAGACACCCAGGCGCCACGGGCGGTAATACCCATTTTCTTGTGGTCGTAGCCGTTACTGCCGCCGGAGGCGAAGGCATCGCCCATCCAGAAGCCGTATTCCGCCGCCAGGCCGTTGGCGATGTCAGAGAAGGAGGCTGTACCTTTGTCAGCAGCCACCACCAGGTAATGATCGTCTTCGTCGTGACGGATCACCCGCTCCGGGGGTTGAATGCCGGCATCCACCAGGTTGTCGGTAATGTCGAGCAGGCCACGGATGAAGGTTTTATAGGCAGCAACGCCTTCGGCCTGGAAGGCCTCCCGGTCAGACGGGTCTGGCAGCCGCTTGGCCACGAATCCGCCCTTGGCTCCAACCGGTACGATGACCGCGTTTTTCACTTGCTGGGCTTTCACCAGGCCCAGTACTTCGGTGCGGTAGTCTTCGAAACGGTCAGACCAGCGTAGCCCGCCCCGGGCGACTTTACCGCCGCGCAGGTGCACACCCTCCACCCGGGGCGAATACACAAAGATCTCGAACATGGGTATGGGCAGCGGCATTTCGGGAATGCGTGTGGGGTCGAACTTCACACTGATGTAAGGCTTGGGCTCGCCCTGGGCGTCCGGCTGGTAGTAATTGGTACGCAGGGTGGCCTGCATCAGCTCCAGGTAGAGCCGGAGCACGCGGTCTTCACTGAGGTTGTCGACTTCTTCAAGGCCGGCATTGAATTCAATTTCCAGCTTTTTCTGGGCCGCTTCACTCTTGCCTTTGCTCTTGAAGCGGTCCGGGTTGAAGCGCACCTCGAAGTATTCCAGCAGAATCCGGGTCAGGTTTACGTGATTGACCAGGGTGTTGGAAATAAAGGTCTGGCTGTTGGAGAAGCGGATCTGCCGCATGTAACGGGCATAGGTACGTAACAGGGCAATCTGCCGCCAGCTCATGTACGACGACAGCAGCATGCGGTTGAAGGCGTCGTTTTCTGCCTCTCCGTGCCACACCCTGCGGAACAGTTCCTCGAAGATCGGCCGGATACGATGAATATCGACACCACCGGAATGGGCCTGCAGGGTGAAGTCGTGAATCCACACAATCTTGCCAGTGCGGTCCATCACCTCGAACGGGTGCTCACCAATCACCCGGAAGCCGAGGTTATCGAAGATCGGCATGACATCCGACAACGGCAGCGGCTCGTCCGGATAGAACAGTTTGAAGTGCAGCGTGTCGTCGTCTTCTTCCAGGGCACGGTAGAAGCTCATGGCCAGGTCGTCGACACGGACAGCGGTGGAGATATGGTCCAGGTCGATGGCAGCACGGCGGGGTGAGAACATTTCGGTGTAACTGGCCGGGAAACCTGCTGCCCAAATCCGGTAAAAATCGTTGCCCCGTTCTTCACCATAGGCTTCGTGCAGGGACGACAGCAGGCCCTCACGCCAGGACTGAGCCAGTTCGATAACCCGGTCCCGGATTTCGGCCAGCGGCAACTTGCGGTTTTCTACCTGGGGCACCCGGATAGTGAACTGTACCCGTGCCAGCGGCGACTCGGAGAAGTGGGTGACAAATTCGATGTCATCGGCTTCCAGCCGGTCGGTCAACACCTGCTCCACCCTCAGGCGCAACTCCGTGTTGTAGATGTCGCGGGGGAAGAACGCCAGGCAGGTAACAAACTGGCCATAAACGTCTTCACGCATGAACAGCTCGATGCGCCGGCGCTCCTGGATGTACAGAATGCTCTTGGCCACCCGCAGCAGCTCATCGGTTTTAATCTGGAACATCTCGTCACGGGGGTAAAGGGTGAGAATCTGTTCCAGCTCCTTGCCGGCATAGTCGCCACGCATGAAGCCCGAGCGCTTCATGACCGCCTCGAACTTGGTACGCAGCAGCGGGATTTCATCAGGCCGCTCGTTGAACACCCGGGCGGTATAAAGCCCGAGGAAGCGTCGCTCACCCACCACTTCGCCTTTGGCGTTAAACTTTTTGACTGCGATGTAGTCCGGGTAGGCCGGCCGGTGCACCCGGGAACGCTGGGCCGACTTGGCGAAGATAAAGATGTCGTCGGTACGGGTCATTTCATGGCGCGTGCGCTGGGGCAGCTCATTCAACCGCACTTTGTCTGTGCGTTCATTGTTCACCCTCAAGATGCCCAGCTCCGAGTTTTCTACCCGCCGCACCACCATGCCGTGGCGATCTTTGGCGAAGTCGTACTCGTCGTAGCCCAGAAAGGTGAAGTGGTCTTCGGTGAGCCAGCTCAGGAAAGCCCGGGCCTCTTCCTTGTCTTCGGCGCTGATGCCGGCAGTGGTAGCGTCCAGCTCCTGCGCAATTTCTACGGCTTTTTCTTTCACCCGGGGGAAGTCTTCTACCGCGATGCGTACTTCGTGCAGTACGGTCTGCAGGGCCTCAGCCAGGCCGGCGAGGTCTTCAGGATCGCTGTGCCGGTCGATTTCCAGCACGATGAACGCTTCGTAGGCGGCGGCTGACGATTTCTTCGCCGAGTGCAGCTTTTTCAGCTTACCCCTGGCGTCGCGCTCAACCTGCAAAATGGAATGCTGGATGGAATGAGTACCAATTTCCCGGCGGTTGATGGCCATGCGCAGGGAGTCGATCAGAAACGGTATGTTCGGATGCAGGATAAAAATGACCGTGTGGGTTGACTGCCAGCCGTCACTTTCCAGGTCCGGATTGAACACAGAAACCGGGGTTTGGTCTGCACTGCGCTTCTGCAGGAACTGCCAGGCCGCCAATACCGCGCCATAGGTGTCAGAGAAACGCCGGCTGACAAGCTCCTCCAGGGGACTGTGGGCATAGTGCTGCCGGGCGAAGTCTACAACTTTCTTGGCCTCGGCTGCCGCAAGCTTGTCTGCGAATGCTTCAGCCAGTTGCTCGAAAAACTGTTCTTTGCTGGCAATTGTCAGCGCATTCATATCCAACCTCTGGTTTTTTTGTATGAAAGAAACGTAATCACAGTATCGTCACATAAGGATAGTCAAGCTCTTGATTTTTGCCGGCCAGACCTCAAAACTGCGGCAACTACCTACGGGCGTAAATACCCGCGCCGCTGGACCAGAATAACCAAGAGCAGTGAACTCCATGTCGTTACAACAAACGTTCAGAAACCTCAGAACACAGTTGGCAAAACGCATCATCGGTCAGGACAAGCTGGTAGACAGACTGCTGATTGCCCTGCTGGCCGATGGCCACCTTTTAGTGGAAGGGGCCCCGGGCCTGGCCAAGACCACCGCAGTAAAAGCCCTGGCCGACCACCTGGAAGGCGACTTTCACCGAATCCAGTTTACCCCGGACCTGTTGCCTTCCGATGTCACCGGCAGCGAAATCTACCGGGCCGAAACCGGCCTGTTCGAATTCCAGCGCGGGCCGATTTTCCACAACCTGGTGCTGGCCGATGAAATCAACCGGGCCCCGGCCAAGGTGCAGTCTGCCCTGCTGGAGGCCATGGGTGAACGCCAGATCAGTGTCGGCATGCAAACCTTCCCGCTGCCGAAACTGTTCATGGTAATGGCCACCCAGAACCCCATCGAACAGGAAGGCACCTATCCGCTACCCGAAGCCCAGCTTGACCGCTTCCTGATGCATGTGGTGATTGACTATCCGAGCGCCGATGCTGAGCGTCAGATTCTGCACCTTGCCCGTAACGACTACCGTCAGGGAATACCACAGGTAGACATTCGTCTTACCGAGCAACAGGTTATGGAGGCCCGCAAGGCGGTGTCTGACATCTACATGGCCGAACCGGTGGAGCAGTATTTGCTGGCCCTGATCCTGGCCACCCGGGATGCCGCCAGCCTGGACCCGGAACTGGCCCGCTGGACCGCCTTCGGCGCCAGCCCCCGGGGCACCATTGCCCTGGACCGCTGCGCCCGGGCCCTGGCCTGGCTGGATGGCCGGGACTACGTAACCCCGGACGACATCCGCGCCATGGCCTTTGATGTGCTGCGCCACCGCCTTCTGCTGACCTTCGAGGCCGAGGCCGAAGGCATGACCGCAGACACGGTTCTGCAAAGGCTGATCGACCGCGTACCGGTAACCGCCTGAGCACCATGCCACAGAGCAACCCGGCAACCCATATCAACTTGCAGGAACTGGTTCGGCTGCAGGCCGACGCCAGGGCCCTGAAGCTGCCCTCTGCCCGCCCGGTGCGTTCGCGCCAGGCCGGCTTGCGCCAGTCCCGTCAGCGCGGCCGGGGAATGACCTTTGCCGAAGTGCGGCAATACCAGCCCGGCGACGACATCCGCAGCATTGACTGGCGGGTGACCGCCCGGCGCCAGTCACCCCACACCAAACTCTACGAAGAAGAACGGGAGCGGCCGGTGCTGCTGATGGCCGATCTGGGCCCGACCCTGTTCTTCGCCAGCACCGGCGCCTACAAACAGGTGCGTTGCGCCCAGATAACCGCACTGCTGGCCTGGCTGGCCCTGTGGGCCGGCGACCAGGTGGGTGGCCTGGTATTCAACAACCAGAACCTGGAGGTGCTGCGCCCGGCCCGGCGCAAGAAATCCGTACTGCGCCTGCTGGATACCCTGGCCAGCCACCAACACAAGCCGGACGTGCCACCCAGACCTTCGACCCCCGACCACGGGCTGGACACAGCCCTGGCCGAAGCCCGGCGGGTGGCCCACACCGGCAGCCGGATTTTCATCATCAGCGATTTCATGAACATCAGCGATAACACCACCAGCCTGCTCGGTGCCCTGAGCCGCCACAATACGGTGAGCGCCCTGCGCATTATGGACCCGCTGGAAAAGCAGCTCCCGGCCAGCGGACAATTCGCTGTGGCGGGGCCGGAAGGGCCGATCTGGTTCGACGCCTCCAACCCGGCTTTTCAGAAAGCCTGGCAGGAAAAGGTGGCCGGCCATGAGCTGCGGCTGGAGCAGTGCTTTCGCACCTCCGGTGTGCAGGCGGCCACCCTGATGACCAGCGAAGAGCCGGCCGCAGCCCTGCGCCAGCTGCTGGGCCCGGGAGGGCGTATCGGATGAACCCACAAGACCCGCTGGCACAACTGCGTGATATTCATCTGCCGCAAACCGGCGGCTGGTGGCCACCGGCACCGGGCTGGTGGATTCTGGCGGTTGTGGTTCTGGTAATCGCGGCCCTGGTGGCCTGGTGGCTGCGCCGGCGCCGGCAACAGACCCTATGGAAACGTCAGGCCCGGGAGGAACTGGCGCAGCTGGCGGGCAGTGCCCGCCAGTGCAGCGACTGGTTCGGTGAGCTGAACCAGCTGCTCAAACGGGTAGCCCGCAAAGCGCACCCCGACCGACACCCGGAAACCCTGACCGGCCAGGGCTGGGCCGAATTCCTGCTGGAAACCTGTCCGTCCGACCGTATCGGCTCACGGCCGATGGCAGAAGCCCTGGTGCAAGCCCCCTGGCGCCCGAATGCCGAGCTTGACCCGGGCCAGGCCCTGGACTTCGCCCGGTTCTGGCTGGAGGCGCAGCTATGATCGCCCTGGCCTATCCCTGGTTGCTGCTACTGGCCCTGTTGCCCTTGCTGTTCCTAGCCCTGCGTAATCGCAGCCAAGGCGAGCCGGTGGATGCCCCGGTGATTCCGGTCGGGCACTGGTTGTCCGGCATGCCCGGGGTCAGCACCCATGGCCGTAGTACGCCACGCTGGCGCCAGTTACTGCTGTTTTTGGCCTGGTTGAGCCTGGTAGTGGCGGTGGCCCGGCCCCAGCATGTCGGGGAGCAGATCCAGATGCCGGTCAGCGGCCGCGACCTGATGCTGCTGGTGGACATTTCCCCGAGTATGGATGAGCGGGATATGGTCTTTCAGGGCCGGGGCATCAACCGGCTGCAAGCGGTCAAGCGGGTGCTGAACGAGTTTATTGACCGCCGGGAGGGCGATCGCCTCGGGCTGATTCTGTTCGGTACGGAGCCCTATGTACAGGCGCCCCTGACCTTCGACCGGGAAACCGTAAGAAGCCTGCTGCTGGAAGCCGGATTAGGTATGGCGGGCCGGGCAACATCCATTGGCGACGCCGTAGGCCTGGCCGTTAAACGCCTGCGGGACCGCCCCGAGCAACAGCGGGTTGCCATCCTGCTCACCGATGGCGCCAATACCGCCGGCGAAGTAAGCCCGGACACAGCCACCGAGATTGCCCAGGCCGCCGGTGTGCGGCTCTACACCATTGGCATCGGCGCCGACTCTATGGTCCAGCGCGGTTTGCTGGGCTCCCGCCGGGTGAATCCGTCCCGGGATCTGGACGAAGCCCTGCTGGAACGGATGGCAGAACAAACCGGTGGCCGTTATTTCCGGGCCCGGAGCCTGCCTGAGCTGGAAATGATCTACGACAGCATCGACCAGCTGGAACCCATCGAACAGGAAGGCCAGTTCTATCGCCCGGTTACCGAACTCTATGCCTGGCCGGCGGGCATTGCGGTTGCCCTGTGGCTGCTGGTTTCTGTGCTCAGGCTAGCCGGCAGCCGGCTGCGACGCGCCGCCGGCCAGGAGGCGCTCCATGGCTGACTTTCATTTCCTGCGACCACTTTGGCTGTTACTGATTCTGGCACTGCCTGCCCTGTACCTGGCGCGGCACCAGCTGCGCCAGGCCGATGCCGGGTGGGGCCGCTACATCCCCCAGCCCCTGCTCCGGCCACTGTTACAAAAACCGGGGCAAGGTGCATCAGGCAGGGCAACGCGCTCGCCACTATTACCCCTGAACATAGCGATTGTGATCCTGGCCATTGCCCTGGCTGGCCCCAGCTGGCGACAGGCCCCCACGCCGCTGAAGCAGCCCGAAGACAGCCTGGTGATTATGCTGGACCTGTCTTTGTCGATGCTGGCTACCGACACCGAGCCGGACCGGCTGACCCTGGCCAAGCGCAAGATCCGCGATATTCTGGCCCAGCGCGGTGGTGGCCTGACCGGACTGCTGGTGTATTCCGGCGATGCCCACGTGGTCACGCCACTGACCGAAGACACCCGCACCATTGAAGCCATGCTCGGAGTCCTGGACCCGGCCATCATGCCGGCACAGGGAAACCGGGCCGACCTGGCCGTAAAGCGGGCCATTGAACTGCTGGATCAGGGCGCCCCCGGGCGCGGGCGGATCCTGCTGATCTCCGACGATGTGCCGCAGCGCTACCACAGCAGCATGACCAACCAGCTTGCCGCTTCCGGTTATGCCCTCAGCACCCTGGTGGCCGGCACGCGGGAAGGCGGGCCCATCCCACTGGCCAAGCGGGGCTTCATCCGCAGTAACGGCGAGATTGTAATTGCACGGGCCAACCCCGGCGCCCTGGCCCGGCTGGCCCGGGCCAGCAACGGCAGCAGCCATGAAATGACGCTGGGAGATGCAGATATCCGCGCGCTGGCACTGGAAGCCGGTGCGCCCGACGACTGGGCCAGCACCGACAACGGTCTTACGGTAAACCGCTGGCAAGACGACGGCTACTGGCTGCTCTGGCTGGCGCTGCCACTCTTGCTGTTGGGCTGGCGCCGCGGCGCCTTCGCGGTACTGGCCCTTAGCCTGGTACCCCTGACCATGGCGCCGCGCCCGGCCATGGCGATGGACTGGGGCAGTCTGTGGCAGCGGGACGACCAGCGCGGCCGCACCCTTATCGAGCAAGACCCGGAACGGGCAGCCGAAGTTCTGCAGCAATCCGACTGGCAAGGCTCTGCCCTGTACCGGAGCGAGCGCTATGAAGAAGCGGCCGAAGCCTTCAGCCAGACCCCGGGGGCCACAGGCCACTATAACCGTGGTAATGCCCTGGCCCGGGCGGGAAAGCTGGCACAGGCACTGCAGGCATACCAGCAGGCCCTGATCCAAAACCCCGACTTTGAGGATGCCCGTCTGAACCGGGACCTGGTTCAGCAGTTATTAGACCAGCAACAGCAACAACCGCAGGATCAGGATCAGGATCAGGACCAAAGCCAGGACCAGCAGCAAAACGAGTCCGGTGACCAGGGCTCCAACGACAACCAGCAACAAGGTGAAGACTCCCAGTCAGACCCCGGCGACCAGAACGATCAGGGGCCTGAAGACCCGCAAGACGGCCAGGATTCGCAACCGCAGAACGATGCCGGCTCAGAGGACCAGAACAGCCAGCCGGGTCAGGAACAAGAACAGCAACAGGAGCCCGGACAGGATATGCGGGCAGATCAGGGCGGCGACAGCGGCGAACAAACAACACAAGCCCCCGCAGAGGTGTCCGAACAGGCCCTGGACCAGGCACAGGAACAGTGGCTCCGGCGCATCCCCGACAACCCCGGTGGCCTTTTGCAGCGTAAATTCCTGCAACAGTACCAGCAGCGCCAGACGCAACCCGATGAGGGCGATACATCATGGTAAAACGCATTCTTATCCCGGTTTTTCTGATTCTTGCCGCACTGGCTTCGGTGCCACCGGCCCTGGCCAGCGAGCTGCAGGTTGAACCCGACCGCACACAGCTGTACGAGGGCGAAGTACTGACCCTGACCGTACGCGGTTCCATGGAAATTGACCTGAACCTGAGCAACCTGTTCAACTTTGACCTGTCGCGGCTGCCGTCGCCCGATATCGAAAAGGTTGAGCCGGATTTCGAGATTCTGGCCCGCAACCAGCGTTACAGTGTGCAGACCGTTAACGGCAACATGACCGGGGAAATCACCTGGACCTACCAGCTGGCACCAACGGCCACCGGCACGCTGACCATTCCGGCACTGACGTTCCAGGATGCCACCTCTGCACCAGTAGCGATTGAAGTGGTGACCGGCACCCCACCAGACCAGCCTGCCAGCGCCCGGGACAGCTTTATCGAGCTCTCGGCCGACAAGGCCGAAGTCTACGTGCAGGAACAGCTGGTGCTGACCATACAGCTGTTTTTCTCGGGCAACCTGGTCCGTGGCGAGCTGTCAGAGCCGGAACACCCGGACGCCATCATCGAATCGCTGGGCAAACAACGGGAGTTCACCCTGCACCGGGACGGCGTTCGTTACCGTGTGGTGGAGCGGCGTTACGCAATCTTCCCCCAGCAACCGGGCCAGCTGAGCCTGGCGCCCATCCGGTTTGAAGGCCAGACCCGGGATGCCAACGGTCAGCTCCGGTTTCTACGCGACCGCCAGCAACTGTACGATGTGCAGGTCAAACCTGTGCCAGACACCTACCCTGCCGGCCAGCCCTGGCTGCCCGCGCGCAGCGTTGCGCTGGCAGAAGACGGCCTGCCACCAACCGCTGAACTGGCGGCCGGCGCCAACCTGAACCGCAAAATCACCCTGCACGCAGAAGGCCTGCCGGCAGAAGCCTTGCCGCCACTGCCCCAAGACACGCCCGATGCCCTCCGCAGCTACCCGGAGCAACCCCTGAGAAACACCGAAACCACACCAGACGGGCTCAGGGCTACCCTGCAACAGGAAGCGGCCCTGGTGCCGGTTCAGGCCGGAGAGGTGTTGTTACCGGCCATCCGGATTCCCTGGTGGAACACCGAAACCGATCAGCTCGAACAGGCAGTACTGCCTGAACGCCGCTACCGGATTACCGGCAATGACACAGCAACCGCCGCGCCGGTTACCGACACCACGGCGAGCCAACAGCCGCCGGCCAGCACCCCCACGCCCACCACTGTAGAGACGCCTCCCGCAGGCAGGGCTAATCCTGTGTGGCTGTGGACCACGCTTGCGTTTGCCCTGCTCTGGCTGGCCACGCTGGCCCTGTGGTGGCGCTCACGCAGACAGCAGCGCGTAGACGATCCGGCCGCTCAGGCACCGGCAGATGACACAGAAAAGCAGGCGTACCAGCAGCTGACTGGTGCCATTAAAAATGGCTCCGCAGAGACCTCCGGCCGGCTACTGCACTGGGCCAAACTCCGGTTTCCGGGCCAGGGCTTCAGTACCGTGCAAGACGTTATCCGTTTCAGTGCAGATCCGGAGCTGGGGGCTGGACTGGAGCGGCTTCAGGCTCAGCTGTTCTCCGAGCACAGGCAAGCTGTGTCAGATGAGGTTCTTCGGGGGCTTGAAAAGGCGCTGGAGAGATTGAGAAAGCGGAAGCAACACAACGGCGACAGCCCCCATGGACTGCCGCCGCTGTATCAGATCAGTTAGTCAGTTGCTGGCTGATCACCAGTTCGACGGGCTCGCCCGCGGCTTCAGGTGGCCGCACTTCGGCTTGTACCTGGCCCTGCCAGTCGCCGGCTTCCGGACTGATACTGCCGCTCCGGCTGAGCCGCGCAACAATCATCACTTCCTCAGTTGAAGAAATGGTGGACTCCGGCGACATGGCGTAACTGTCATCCAGCCGGATTTCTACCGGCAACACGCCGGCGGTCATTCTGGCTACCGCTACTGGCGCGCCACCGGCAGTCCCCAGAGCCCGGGCAAACACAAACAAGGTGGTGTCGCCCGGCACATCGTCCCGGAAGGCTTCATCCAGGGAGATTCTCAGGGCCACACCGGCAGATGGAGACTCGGGCTCTGCAGGCTCGGCCTCAGGAGGGGTCTCACCCAGCCGGTTGTAGGCTTCGGCAATACCGCCCCGAATCGACGCAATCTGCGGGTGGTCCGGCGCCACGTCCACAATGGCCTGCCAATATTCGATAGCCTCGCGGTAATTTTGCTGGCTGAAGGCACTGATGCCCAGGAGTCCCAGCGAGTTTACTTCATTGGGGTCCAGGGCCCGGGCAGACTCAATGGTGGCTACCACCTCCGGTGTCATTTCACCTTCGGTTTTGAAGTAAAGCGCCTGGGCGGAAAGGCCCCAGGCCACGGCACTGGCTTCCCGGTTCTCTTCAGTTATGGCCGCCAGGCGCTTGAAGGCGTCTGCGGCATCCTGGTAGCGCTCGATGCGCATGTAGGTCTGGCCCAGCATGGCCCAGCCATCGGCATTGTCCGGGTCGTTAGCAAGGCGTGCATGCAGCTGGTCTGCCAGCTCGGACATCCTTGCAACCTGGTCGTCTCCGGAAGAGCCCATTTCCTGCATGGTGATGTACTGCTCCACCCGGTCCATGGCGCCCCACCGCTCATAACTGAAATAGGCACCAGCCGGCAGCAACAGCACGGCCAGTATGGCCACTACCAACGCACTGCGGCGGCCGGCCAGGCGCTGGCGGGGCTGTTCATTTTCTGGCACATCATCCAGCATGGAACCAGCAAGCTCGTCTTTCAGCTGCTCGTAGCTTTCTGCATCGAGAATGCCCGCTTCGTGCTCTTCGTCCAGCTCTCTCAGGCGGGACTTGTAAGCCAGCAGGTTCTGGTTTCTGAGGTCTGCGTCCATTCGTGCCTTGGGGCGGTGAAAGAACACCGGGTACAGCACAAATGCCAGGGCGATGAGAGTGAATACCGTCGCGGCAATCCAGAATGTTTCAGTCATGGAGTCTTCGTCGCAGTTAGGAATGTGTTACGCGGATCAGCGCTTGGATGGCTGATCCTTGTCTGCCAGCATCGCTTTGACCCTGGCTTTTTCTTCAGGGCTGAGCGCCGGCTCTTTGGTGTCCTGTTTGCGTGAGCGCATCACTACGCCAGCTACAATCAGGAAGCCGCCCACCACAGCGATGCCGGGAAAGGCCCACAGCAGGATGGTGCGCTTGTCCACCGGCGGCTTGTACTGAACAAACTCGCCAAAACGGTCCACCAGCGAGCCGACAATCTCGTCGTTGGAGGAGCCATCCTGCATCATCCGGTAAACCACTTCACGCATGTCTTTGGAAATGGGCGCGTTGGAGTCGGCAATGTTCTGGTTCTGGCACTTGGGGCAGCGCAGCTCGGCGATCAGGTTCCGGTAGCGCTGCTCTTCGGCAAGGGTATCGAAGTCATAGACTTCGGTGACTTCAGCCTGTACCGGTGATACCAGAAACAACATGGCCAACAGTAGCGGATAAAAGCGCATCAGCTGTTTCCCTTTGCCTGATTGAATACGGGCTGCAGGATTTCCTGCCAGACTCTTTCATTCACCACACCCACGTGCCGGTAAAGCACCATGCCCTCTGCGTCGATCACGTAGGTTTCCGGTGCCCCATACACTCCCAGGTCAAAACCCAGGGAGCCACGCGGGTCAAAGATAATGGCCTGGTATGGGTCGCCCAGACGCCCGAGGAACCCGAATGCAGTTTCTCGCTGGTCTTTGTAGTTCAGGCCAATGATGGGTATGCCCTTGTCCCTGGCCAGGTGCATAAGGTATCCGTGCTCGTCCCAGCAGGCCGGGCACCATTCTGCCCACACGTTCAGCAACGACACCTGGCCCTTGAAGACCGAGTTGTCGAGGATGTGCTCCGGGTCGTGCAGGTCCTGCAAGGCAAACTCGGGCACAGGCTTGCCGATCAGGGCCGACTCCAGCTTGCTGGGGTCCTTGCCGAGACCGGAAAACAAAAACACACCAATACCGACCGAAATCACCAGTGGCAGGAACAGCAACAGGCGCTTCATGAGTGAGCCTCCGCCGGCTTGCCAGTGGCGGTCCCGGCATTGCCTGCCTGGGCTTTCTGCTTTTCTTCCGCCCGAACACGAATGCGATAGCGCTTGTCAGCAACAGCCAGGAAGCCGCCAATGGCCATTACCAGGGAGCCCAGCCACAACCACCGCACCAGCGGCTTGTACTGAAGGCGGATCGCCCAGGCGTCATCGGAGATGCGCTCGCCAATGGCCACAAAGACATCCCGGAACAGACCGGCATCAATATCCGCTTCGGTCATCACGCTCATGCCCACCGGATAGTTACGCTTTTCAGGGTGCAGGTCGGCGACCTGCTTACCATCCAGGAACACGTTAAAGGTGCCATATTCGGCGGTAAAGTTGGCGCCGCGACGTTGGCCGATCTCCACAAACACAATCTCATAATCGCCCACCATGGCGGAATCGCCCGGTACCATCCGGACATCACGTTCGATGCCGTAGTTGGAAACCACGGTAGCGCCGGCCATCACCATGGCCACGCCAATATGGCCGAGCACCATACCCCAGTAACTGCGGGTCAAGCGCTTCAGACCGCGCACTCGCCCGTGACGGGAAGCCGACTTATCCCACAAGTCCCACAGGGTTGCGACGGTAACCCAGATGGCGGCAAACACACCGGCGAATGCCCAGGGTGTAAAACCGCCATAGTTGACCATGACCGCAGCACTGGCAACCACGCTGACCGCCAGTGGCCACAACAATTTACGGGCCAGCATGCCGGCATCGGTTTTCTTCCAGCGGGAGAAGATACCGGCGCCGAGCAGCAAGCCTGTGGCCACCGCCAGCGGGCTGAAGGTGGTGTTAAAGAACGGTTCACCAATCGACAGCTTACCGGCGTCGAGGTAGTCCAGTACCAGCGGGTACAGGGTTCCGATAGCAACCAGCAGAGTGGCAGACACCAGCAACACGTTGTTCAGCAGCAGGAAGATCTCCCGGGACAGGGAGCCGTAGCGGGAACGCACGTGAACCACAGGAGCCCGGAAGGCATACAGCATCAGGCTACCGAGTACGGTAATGCCCAGCAGCATCAGCAGGAAGCTGCCCCGCTCGGGGTCTGAGGCGAAGGCGTGTACCGAAGTCAGTACACCGGAGCGCACCAGG
>CAYUNQ010000006.1:20771-21059 GCA_964446185.1 uncultured Marinobacter sp.
CCGCCAGTGAGTGCATCAGCGCAGTACCAGACAGCCACGGCAGCAGTGAGGCGTTCTCAACCGGATCCCAGAACCACCAGCCGCCCCAGCCAAGCTCGTAATAGGCCCACCAGCTGCCCAAGGCGATACCAATGGTCAGGAATGACCAGGCAATGGTGGTCCAGGGCCGGGACCAGCGGGCCCAGGCTGCGTCCAGCCGGCCGTTGATCAGCGCTGCAATGGCAAAGGCAAAGGCCACCGAGAAACCCACATAGCCCATATACAACATGGGTGGATGCATGATCAGGC
>CAYUNQ010000006.1:21069-28712 GCA_964446185.1 uncultured Marinobacter sp.
TGCAACAGCGGGTTCAGGTCCTGGCCATCAGCCGGCACATTCGGCAGCAGCCGGTCGAAGGGGTTGGAGGTTACGATGATGAACAGGAAGAAGCCGACACAGATCATGCCCATCACAGACAGCACTTGCGACACCATGACAGACGGGAGCTTGCGGCTGAATACCGCCACCGCCAGGGTCCAGCCGGTGAGCATCAGAATCCATAACAGCAGCGAGCCTTCGTGGCCGCCCCAAACCGCACTGAACTTATAGAACCAGGGCAGCATGCTGTTGCTGTTGTTGGCCACATAGGCCACGGAGAAGTCGTCCACCATAAACGAGTGAGTCAGAATGGCAAAAGCCAGCCCGGTGAACACAAACATGCCCGAAGCCAGTGGTCGGGCGAAGGCCTGCAGGCTGTCACGCCCGCTCAGGGCGCCGGCCAACGGGACAACGGAAAGGAGCACTGCCAGCAACAGCGCGAGTATCAGTGCAAACTGTCCGAGTTCCGGATACATCAGAAGTCTCCAACATCAGTCATAGATCGGGGCTCAGTAAGCCGTGGTTTCTGCCGCTTTCTCTACATCGGCCGCTCTGTGCTGTCCTTTCGACGCCCTTTCCAGCGCCTCTGCCACCTCAGGTGGCATATAGTTTTCATCATGCTTGGCCAGCACCTGGTCCGCTATAAACAAACCGTCTTCGTTCAGCCGTCCCATGGCCACCACGCCCTGCCCTTCGGCAAACAGATCCGGCAGGATGCCTTCATACTGGATCGGCACAGAAGCGTAATAATCGGTCACCCGGAAGTTCACTTTCAGGGTTTCGGAATCACGCATAACACTGCCTTCTTCAACCATGCCACCGGCACGGATGCGGACATCGACCGGTGCGTTACCGGCAGAGATTTCACTGGGGTCATAGAACAGGTTGATGTTCTGACGCAGTGCATAGGTGGTCAGGCCAACAGCCAGCGCAAGGCCGGCTACCAGAAAGGCCAGAATGGTAAGTCTTTTTTTGCGAATCGGATGCATGGGTTACCTGCCGTTCAGTCCTGGGAAACTTCTACTCGGGTGAAACTGGCCGCCGCTTTCGGGCGGGCGCTGTGTTTGCTTCCCTGCTGCTGTTCAAGCCTGCGTTTGCAGGAATCAAGTACCGCCCGGTTGTGGCGGGCTGACCAGATCATCAGGCCCCCCAGCAACACAAAGAATACGGCGTAGCATGTCCATACGTAGGGGCCGTGCCCTTCCATGGCAATAAATGCAGAAAACGAATCGAATGCCATTGGTTATTTCCTTCCCGCCAGAACAAGTTCCCGGACCCAGCGGGTGCGCTGCTCCCGCAGCAGGATCTCGGTTTTCATCCGCAAAAAGACCAGCCAGCCAAATATCAGGTACAGACCAAGCACCGACAGCAGCAGCGGCACCCACATTTCCATCGGCATCGACGGCTTTTCTGTCAGCTTGAAGGTGGCCGGCTGATGCAGTGTATTCCACCAGTCCACGGAATATTTGATGATAGGGATATTTACCACCCCCACCAGAACCAGCACGGCTACGGCACGGGCTGCGGATTTTTCGTCGTTGATTGCGCGGTCAAGGGCGATGGCGCCACCATACAGGAACAGCAGAATGAGCATGGAGGTTAGCCGGGCGTCCCACACCCACCAGGTACCCCAGGTCGGCTTGCCCCACACTGCGCCGGTAAACAGGGACAGGAACGTCAGTACCAGCCCCACCGGTGCCACGGCCTTAACAAAGACGTCCGCCAGCTTCATGCGCCAGACCAGGGTAACCACCGCCGCTGAGGCCATCATCATATAGATGGACTGCGCCAGGAATGCCGACGGCACATGGATAAAGATAATCCGGTAGCTGTTACCCTGCAGGTAGTCTTTCGGGGCAAAGGCCAGCCCCCAGACCAGACCCGCCGCCAGCAGGATCAACCCGCTGGCCAGCAGCCAGGGCATGTAGCGGTTGGCGATGCCGTAAAACCACTTGGGGGAACCCAATTTGTGAAACCATTGCCACATCAGTTGGTCACCGTCTCTCTTTTAACTGTTAGACATACTGATTCGCAGCGCGGCGGCGGCTGCAAACGGCGCCAGCGTCAGCGCCAGCACCAGAAATGCCCCCATCAACGCCAGGTAACCGGCTACTGGCGCACCCTCTGCCGCTGCCGCCACGGTTCCGGTACCGAAAATCAGCACGGGAATGTACAGCGGAATGATAAGCAGTGACAAGAGCACACCGGCAGACCGCAATCCCAGGGTCAAAGCAGCGCCGATTGCCCCGATCAGACTCAGTACCGGGGTGCCGATCAGCAGCGTTAGACACAGGATTGCCACAGAGTTCCCGTCTTGATGAACCATTACCCCCAATACCGGTGTAAGCAGCACCAGCGGCAGGCCGGTGAGAATCCAGTGGGCCAGGGTTTTGGCCAGAATCAACAGAAACAGGGGCTGTGGCTGTAATATCAATTGCTCCAGGGTGCCGTCGTCAAAATCGTGCCGGAACAGGTGATCCAGCGACAGCAGCACAGACAACAGGGCCGCTACCCAGAGGATACCGGCACCGGACTGCTTGAGAAATGCCACTTCGGGGCTAACCCCAAGCGGGAAAAGGGTTACCACCATCACAAAGAACAGCAGCGGATTGAGCAGGTCCTGGCGCTGCCGGAAGGCCACCCGGACATCCCGCATGAACACCGCTGCCATGGCCTGCAAAGGGCCGATGCCGCTCTCTACCGGTTTCAGGACCGGCCGGGTTTCAGCATTCATCACTCAGCCCTCCTCCCAGTGTAATGCGCTTCATGCCCGGTAATTGCAGGTCGTGGTGGGTGGTCACCAACACTGCGCCACCTTCCGCCGCCCGCTGTTGCAATAATTCCTCAATGGCTTTGACACCATCGGCATCAATCGCGGTGAACACTTCATCAAGCAACCACAAGGGTTCGTCAGCAATTAACAGGCGCGCCAGCGCCACCCGGCGCTGCTGCCCGGCCGACAGGTTGCGACAGGGTACATTTTCGAAGCCTGCCAGTCCTGTTCCTGCCAGTGCCTGCGACAATATGTCATCACTGACGGTGCGGCGCCCCGCCATCAGGGCACGGAGATTTTCCATGGGAGTCAGCAAGGGTTTGATGCCGGGGCGATGCCCCAGGTACAGCATGTTGCGCAGGAAGGATTCGCGTTGCCAGCCCCGGGGTTCACCACACCACAGCAGGTCTCCCGACCAGGCATCGTTCAGGCCGGCAAGGATTCTTAGCAAAGTGGTTTTGCCGGAGCCGTTGGGGCCTTCGATGCGGGTAACGGTACCCGGCATTACCGAGAAACTGAGGTTCTGGAACAACAGGCGCTCATCGCGCTCACATTCGAGATTTACAGCCTGTAATAACGGCTCGGACATCAGGGCCCCGTCTGCAGAGCGAAGGATGCCGCGCGGGCATCCGGTGAATGAGTGCGCATTATAACGAATGCGCTACCGGATTACCCATGCGCGACATCAAATCTCCATGCGCTGGCAGGCGTTAACTTATTGAATCAGCGTTCTGAGTGCCCAGACCTGCTGCCAGTTGTCACCCTGCCTTGGGGCGATGGTGGTTTCAAAGTAATGCTTCAGGCGGCGCCGGTCTTCTGGCTGGTCTTTCAGGGCCGAACCGATAATATGATGCATCAGGTGCTCGATGGTCATGGTGCCGCCGCCGTAATACCAGGCATTGAGGCTCGCCGCATGGGCCACCGATACCGCCTCTGCAGTAGACAGTGCCGCGCCCGCCAGCCGGTCGGTACTCCGGCCGTCCATGGTCTGGCCGTTGCGGAGTTCGTGGAACATGGTCACCAGAACCTCGATAACCTTGCCATCAAGATCCACCTCGATGCCTGCCCGGAGGTTGGCTTTGCTCACTTCCCGGCTCACCACATCCATTTCATCCGCCAACTTCTGGATCGGGCGGATCTCCTCAAAGTCCATGCGACGCTTCAGGGCGGCACTCATCTGGTGTACGCCTGCATCCACGCTGTTGGAGGTGGCCACCAGGTTAAAGCCTTCGCGCGCCAGAATCACACCATCGTCACCACCCAGCTCAGGAATAACCACTACCCGGTCGGACAACACCGATAGCATGGCGTCTTGCAGCGCCTGGGGGCAGCGGGCGATCTCCTCAAACCGCACCAGGCGGCCCTCCATCATGCCTCGCAGTAACGGCGTGGGCACGAGGGCCCGGGGGCTGGGGCCTTCGCTGTGCAGCAGCGCTTCGTTCCAGCTGTACAACAACTGGCTGACCTGGCTGATAGCACCCCCTTGCAGGGTGAGGGTGGAGTTACCGGAGACAGCCGCACACAGGAGCTCTGACAACCAGGATTTGGCGGTGCCCGGCTCACCCACCAGCAGGCAGCCCCGGTTGGTACAGAGGGAAATAATAATCCGGGTAACAATAGCCCGGTCTGCCACGAACTTGCGCTCGATACCGAGCTTTTCGTCGCCCAGCAGAAACTTTTCCACCGCCCGGGGCGACATCTGCCAGCCCGGGGGTACCGGCCCCTGATCCATGTCGATCAGCTTTTCGAGTTCTTCGCGGTAGGTGACTTCGGCCGGCTCGCGCTGGGCTGCCTTTGCCGTTGTTTTGGTGTTTTTCATCCGTTACTCCTTCGACCACCACGTACTTCCGGTGCCATGCGCTCCCTGGGTAGAATGCGCGGCAGTTCAGACATGGGTATCAAACCTTCAATCACATGGTCCAGTGCACTGTCGCGCATGGTGATCAAGCCGGCATCCAGTGCCCGCCAGCGCAACTCACCAATGGGCGGCTGGCTGGAAATGGCGTTACGGATGTCCGAATCCACCTCCATATACTCAACAATGGCCACCCGGCCCTGAGTGCCGCGACCGTTACATTTATCGCAACCCGCCCCCTCGAAGCAGCGAAAATCTGCCGGTACGCCATTGGGAAAGACTTCTGACAGAATCACAGGGTCCGGCGTTGCCGGCTGCCGGCAGTGTTTGCAAATGCGCTTGGCCAGGCGCTGGGCGATAACCGCCAGCAGCTCACCGGCAATGGAGTTGGGGTGGATGCCCAGGTCATACAGACGCTGCAGGGAGTCGACGGCGTCGTTACAGTGCAGAGTTGAAAGCACCACGTGGCCGGTCTGGGAGGCCCGGATGGCCTCCAGGGCCGTTTCCTGGTCCCGGATCTCACCCACCAGGATGACATCCGGGTCTTCCCGGACGAAGGCCCGCATGGCGTCGGCGAAACTGAAGCCGATATCTGCCCGCACCCGGGTTTGCTGGATGTTGTCGATGGAGTACTCGATGGGATCTTCCACCGTGATCACCTTGCGCCGGCCATCGTCGGCTAGCGTCTGCAGGCCGGCATAGAGGGTAGTGGATTTGCCGGAACCGGTCGGCCCCACCACCAGCACCAGACCCGCCGGGTTATCCAGCAAGCGCTCATAGCGGGCGCCGATAGCCGACGACATACCCAGTTCGGCAATGGTCATGGCCCGGCCAGTCTGTGGCAGCAGGCGGATAATGGCGTTTTCACCATGCAACGACGGCTGGGTCTGGATCCGTAAGTCGTAGGAGGTGTTGCCCAGCTGCAAGCGGGAACGGCCACCCTGGGGTAACCGGCGCTCGGCAATATTGAGCTCTGCCCGCAGCTTGATTACGTTGATAACGCCCCGGATCTCCCGGACCGAAAGCTGGTACTGGGGCAAGTCGCGCAGGTCGCCATCTACCCGCAGGCGAATGCGCACCCGGTTCTCGTACTGTTCGATGTGGATGTCGCTGGCTTTTTCGCTCACCGCATCCAGCAAAATGGCCTCATAGACCGACACCAGATAGGGACTGATACTTCTGTTGTTGTCGTCACCCAGCAGGTCTTTACTGGCCCCGGCTTCAGACGGCTTTTCGGCGCCGCGGGCTCCCTGCTCCGCGACAAAACGGCTGCCTTTGACCGTCAGGTCGAGGGCAGACCAGATCCGCCGGAAATCCGTGGGGGTCACCAGCATGCAGACAATGCGGTGTTTGGGTGTGAGCCGCTCCAGCTGGTCAGTGCGGGCGTCCGGGTCATCGGTGACCACCGTCAGGGTGCTGTCTTCTTCGGTGACCGGAATCAGCCGGGACAAATCCAGAAAGGTGCGGGAGAAGCGCCGGAACAACTCCACATTCAGGGTGTTGAGCGCCTCGTCACCATCGATAAATTTCATGCCCCGCTGCTGGGCCACAGAGCGGTACAGATCAATCTCCTCCAGGTTCAGCTTGCGGCGCACCACGTCCAGAACCCGTTCGTTACCCGAGGCAGCTTCGGTTCTGGCCTGAGCCAGCACGGCGTCGCTCACCAGCCCCAGATCGATCAGGATCTGCTCGGAATTACGGTTGAAATCTACCCAGCCAAGGGTTCGTACCCGTTCAAGCTGACCGCCGGCGTTGCGGAACATGGCGAGGCTGGGTACCGGCCCGGCACGACCTTCCAGGCACAGCAGGTGACCGCCGGTTCTGACGCTGGGCAGCAAGGTACCCGGGTCGGAAATAAAGGTAGTACAGAGCACAAGGTCGCAGAGTTCGTCCACCTCAACACCGGCATCGGCAGACACCTGCATGACATCGATGTTGTGGAGGCTGCTCCGGAAGAATCGCTCCCGGGCCTTTTCGGCAAGCACGGGGTTCTTATCGACATAGATCACCCGGCGGGCCAGCTTCGCCAGCACGGCGGTCAGGTACCCGGAGCCACCGCCCACGTGCATAACCACCTGATTCGGCTCAATTTCCGGAACCAGCCCGAGCAAATGGCGAACCGTTTCTTCCCGGGGGATGGAGTGGCCGGTAATCGAAGGTGCCAGGTCTGCGCCGGCAACAAAGTCCTGACGGGATACCGACAGCAGGGCTTCGTGGGCACGGGGATACAGTTGTTTCATTTAACAGGCTCCAACCAGACGCTCCACAAAAAATTCAAGATGGCCCCCGGGAGCAGAAGGTAAAGGCCAGTTTTCCACTTTCTCTGCCATGGCCCGCATGGCCAGTGAGGCTTTTGCCTTGGGATAGGCTTCCATAAAGGCTTTTTGTCGCTGCACCGCCTTTCTGACTGCCTCGTCATAGGGAATTGCGCCACTGTAGTGCAGGCCGGCATCGAGAAGCCGGCCGGTAACTCTGGTCAGCTTTTCAAACAGTTGCACGCCTTCCCGGTCATTCCGCACCTGATTGGCCAGCACCCGGAAACGGCTGGTGCCGTAATCCCGATTCATCATACTGATCAGCGCATAGGCACCGGCAATAGAGGTCGGCTCATCACACAGCACCAGCAGAATTTCCTGTGATGCCCGTAAAAATGCCAGCACCGAATCAGACACTCCGGCCGCGGTATCAATGATCAGTACGTCAGTCTGGTCGCCCAGATCACTGAATGCGTGAATCAGCCCGGCATGCTCAGCCGCGCTCAGTCGGGTCATGGCCGGATTGCCCGGTGCTGCTGGCGCCACCCGGATACCGCCCGGGCCCTCAACAAGGATATCGTCAAGGCTGCAGTCACCGCTCAGCACATGCTGAAGATTGCGGTGGGCCGTCAGTCCCAGCAGGATATCCACATTACCCAGCCCCAATCCGGCATCGAGCACCACCACACGGCGGCCCCGCTCGGCCAGCGCGATACCAAGGTTGACGGCTATGTTGCTT
>CAYUNQ010000007.1:0-26458 GCA_964446185.1 uncultured Marinobacter sp.
CCCGGGCCAGCTGTACTTTGTGGTTCCCGCCTTCATCTTTGCTCTCTACTTCACCCTGAACACTCGGGCGGCAAACCAGCGCACCGTGGTGAACAAGCATGGCGAAACCATCCACAAAAACCGCGTACCGGCCTTACCGCTGACGGCGGTGGCACTGCTGACTGTAGGATTGGTGACCCTCGTTGAATCTGCCATCAGCGAACCCTGGGCACCTACACTCGCCAACCCTGACCCGATGCTCTATGTGTGGATACTCGCCAGTGCAGTGGTTGCCACGGCTGGCCGCTTTCTGTTGCAGACCTACGCCCAGAGCCTGTCGGTTCACAGCCACGGAGTTGTGATTCTGGTACTGGAACCGGTTTGGGTAGCCATCTTTGCGGCGGCCTGGTTTGGCGAAAGCATGACCGCCCTGCAAATGGCCGGTTGCGGCCTGATCTTCGCAGCACTGCTGGTGAACCGCTGGGGTGCCCTGAGCCGCGCCATCAAAGGCCTGCTGAAAGCCAAAAATCAGCCTCAAAGAGGTTGACCAACCCCCACGAAATCCGTATATTTCGTCTCCGTTGCGAGACAGGACCATAGCTCAGTTGGTTAGAGCGCTACCTTGACATGGTAGAGGTCCGCGGTTCGAATCCGCGTGGTCCTACCAATCTTGCCAAGAAAGTCAGTTGCTTACGGCGATCGTGAGAGCTGGCTTTTTTTGTTTCTCCGCATGATCTCCCACACAAAGACACACCATAAACGAGCAGACATCCAGCAGTTCCCCTCTCAGAGCGGCGAAGGCACATCAGACTTCAATGATCTCCATGTTATGGATACTCTGAAGCCGAGAGCCCCGGGGGTTGTCATCGCTGTAGGAATAGCTTACACACACCCGCACAGGATCATAACTGGGAAAAGC
Source organism: uncultured Marinobacter sp. (assembly GCA_964446185.1). GTDB lineage: Bacteria > Pseudomonadota > Gammaproteobacteria > Pseudomonadales > Oleiphilaceae > Marinobacter. The sequence goes on from CAYUNQ010000007.1 coordinate 899, forward strand.
CCTGTATTCTGATTATCAACGACGAACTAGAAATACGCCGTTTCCTGCGCACCAGCCCCGACCGAGCTTCAACATCGATTCGTCATGTCGCCACAACTTGGGCGAAACTTGAGACACCGGAGTGGCCGGTAAGGTCGCAAAGCGAACATTCGGTTTTTTGGATAACACTTTTTTTAAAAAGCAGTCAGCGGCAAACCGGCCCCAGCGAGCGAGTAAGTTCATGAAACACACGAATTACACGCTGCACGAACAACAACACCACACATAAGATAAAGGGACTGTATCTTTTAGCTCATGAATAACACTCATCGAAAGTCATTCCGCTGCCGAAAAGCTTGCGGTGTCATGCCCGTCCAGCGAATAAAGCTACGGGTAAAAGCACTGTGCTCCGAGTAGCCCAATAACAACGCAATATCCACCAACCCCAGCCGGGTCTCGCGCAGATAGCGTTCAGCAATTTCCTGCCGCACTGCAGCCACCTCTTTCAGAAAGCTGGTGTCGGCCGCCGTCAATTGGCGTTGAAGGGTACGCACAGACAAGCCCATTCCCTGTGCAACCAAAGCTATCTCCGGACTTGCCTCAGGCAACAGTCGCCCAATACGACGGCGCACCTCATCTACCAAGGGTGATTGGTCCGGCAAGCGCGCCAGGAGGGAGTCCGCCTGTTCCTCCAAAATGGAGAGCATGGCCGGATCTGCCGTATGAAGAGGTTCCAACAGCGCCTGCGCATCCAGGCGTACCACCGTGTCCACTTGCGCAAACTCGACCGGGCAGCCGAAAAATTCTGTATATTCACCGGTAACCGCGGGCGTTGGATTGATAAAGGAAACATAAGCCGGCGAGAACTCCGGGCGCGTCAGCCCCCGGCACAGGTGCACCAGCGCCGTGATCGCAGTCTCATCCACCAGCGGCCCCGGCCGGCCATGCTCGGCATCCCATACAAGCTCTACGCCACCACCGTTGGCCCTGATTGCCATCGGGGTCACGTCGTAGACCAGCCGTTGATACCGGTCCAGGCGATTCAATGCTTCCCCCAGATTCTGCGACGCCATGATCACATACCCCAGCACCCCAACGTGGCGCAGGCTCAGGGTCTGCCCCAGATGGAGCCCCAGCAGCGGGTCATTCAGGTGGCGCGCCGCACACTTCAGCAGCCCACGCCAGTCATCAATGGGTAAATCGGCATTCAAGGCGATGTCTGTCGGGGGTCGGGCGTGTGGCAGCAATGCATCGCTATCCAGCCCTTTTGCGTCCAGGTACTCATACAGGGCCAGAGCAAAGCTGGCCGGTATCCGGCGTCGATGGGGAGCATTCATTGGCATTTTGGATATCCGTCAATCGGTTTGGCGTAAAGTGTTAAATTGGTGGCAGCCCCTGTCAAGCAAATCGCTCATCATTTCGCCAAAGTAGGCCTACAAAAACAGGGTTACGAGGATGGAAACATGCAGCTATTGGTGACCGGCGCGGCCAACGGTATCGGTGCCAGCCTGATTGAGCTGGCGGTTCACAAAGGGCATCAGGTTACCGCGACCGACCTGGATATTACGGCGCTCAAGCAGCGCTGGGAAAACCAGCCGTCCGTGCGCTGCGAAGCTCTGGATGTGCGCGACGACGCCCAGTGGCAAAGCCTGGTCCGCAAGCTTGAGAGTGAAGGCCAGGCCATCGACGTGCTGGCGAATGTGGCCGGCGTATTGCGAAGCGGGCGCACGGGCAACCTCAAGAGTGAGGACGTTCGCCTGATGCTGGACGTGAATGTGCAGGGTGCCATTCTGGGTGCCAACGCCATTGCCGCACATATGATCGCTCAAGGTATCAAAGGCCACATTATCAACGTCGGCTCGATCGCCTCTCTGTATGCCACACCAGGCACGACCATCTATGCCGCCAGCAAGTTTGCGGTGCGGGGGTTCAGCATTGCCGCCGCCGGTGATCTTCGCCCCCATGGCATTGCGGTCTCCCTAGTGGGCCCTGGCCCGGTCAAAACCGGCATGCTGGAACAGCAGCGGGGCGATGACAATGCCGCGCTGACCTTTTCCGGGCAACGGGCGCTCACCACGAAAGAAGTCGCTGAAACAATCCTGGGCCCGGTACTAGCGAAACGCCCGCTGGAGTGTTTCTTACCTTGGCATGAAGGCATCGTGGGTAAGGTTTGCAACGTCATGCCCGGCTTCTTTTTGCACATGACCCGACGCGCCTTTAACCGCGGCCGCCAGAATTTCAGTTCCGACAACTTCTGATGAACGCAGGGAGAAAAGACATATGACCACGTTCAAGCAAATCACCGATTTTGACCAGTCACGCAACGCCCACGGCCAGCAGGCCCGGGTGGAAGACACACGCGCTGCGGCGGAAACCTTCCGTGCCGCCATGCTGGCAGGGCCCAAGGCTCGCTACTTCCGTTCGTTTGATCTGATCAAGGTTCCTTACCCATCCCGTTTCGGCCTGCGCAACGCCTTTTCCCGGGAAAAATGGGTGGAATTCATGCACATCCAGAACCGCCTGTTTGTGGTGCAGTTCGACACCACCGACGGCGTAAAGACCCTGCTGGTCTCACCCTCCGACCACGAAAGGGGCGGCGAAACGCCATTCTTCCGACGCCTGCAGGACAAGAACCCGGACTTTCTCACCAAACTGATCACCCAGCAGCAAAGCACCGTTCCGGAGATCATCGCCAGCATCGGCCTGAAGCCGGAAGACATCGACTACATCACCTACGACCACTTGCACACTCAGGACCTGCGCCGCTGGTTAGGCACGGATACCGAGCCCGCTGTTTTCCCCAATGCCCAACTGCTGGTGCACTGGCGGGAATGGGCATCCACCCAGGACCTGAACCCCTACCAGGCGGACTGGTACTGCCCCAACGGCATCAACGGCATTGCCGAGAGCAAAGTTATCCAGTTTGATGGCTCCATCATGCTGGGCGACGGCGTGGCGCTGGTACACACCCCCGGCCACACCGCAGGAAACCATTCCATCGTTGTGCATACCGACGAAGGGCTCTGGGTAACCAGTGAAAACGGAGTGAGTGTGGACGCCTACGCGCCGCACCTTTCCAGTGCCGCCGGCGTGGCTGAGTACGCCAAAACGTTGGGCGCGGAGGTCATCATAAACGGCAACACCCTGGAGAACTCCATCGACCAGTACATCTCCATGGTGCAGGAGAAAACCATTGCTGGCCCCTCGCTAAGAGACCCGCGCTTCCCGAACATGTTTCCTTCCTCGGAAATGACGGCTTTCTGGGCCTTTCCTGGCACCAAGCCAGCGTTCTACGTGGGGGAGGCCCATCACGGGGAGTTATATCGAAGTTAAGGAGTTCCCTACCAAGCATGGGTATCTGGTTTGGTTCCACGGACGGGTTAAAACGGCTCCGAGAATTCGGGTTCAAAAACCGCACACTTTACTATGTGAAGTGCCGACCAAATTGTAGTGAACTAATCTCCGCCATAATCCTTTCAATCACATGTGTTCGCACAGCAGGTTTGATCCCGTCTTCTGGATAGCACCTCACCAGATCAATATGACTTACGCCCTCATGCGCATGGAACATGTGGTTTTCGATCCGTTGCGAGGCTCTGCTCCCAACCGCTTCGTTCGTTTGGTGACTTCGGTCGCACCCGAGCAAGTCTCCGCACGAAAAGAAATTAAGGCACACATCTACATTTGCCGGTACGGTACGAGGATCGGAACCCCACCGTCCCGGGAATACGCGCCCCAACCCTCCTGCGGCGATGCTGACGAGCAGGGAAACAGCCACACCTCGCCGCTCAAGCTCGCGTGCAACCTTGACAGCTTGGAACCCGCCTTGACTATAGCCAAGAATTACGAGATTCCGCCCCTCGCTGCTTACTGCCTGTAGGTCATCTGATATCGCATCAACCGAGTGCAGGTGACCGTACATTGTGACGTCTGACAGGCCCTTGCTTCTAAGGTAATGCAGCAAGTGGCGCTGCATCAATCGTCGGGCCATGAAGCCGTAAATCACAGCAACTCGTGGACCAGAATAGCTACCGTATTTTTTTGGTCGGTCAGGAACCTGTAACTGTTGGACCAAACTCATAAGTTTACTATTCAAGAAGCATCTCCGTGCAGTGCCCAACAGACCATTAGTTTGAATACTTATTAAACCGCAACGCCACCACTCCGTCCAAAACTGAGTCACAGCCCCAATGACCTCGACTTTTCATGCCCTTACTCTACGGTTCCCAGAGGCTTTTCCTATCTTGCTTCTATGACAACCTGCTGGTGTTCTAAGGTAAGCGCAGAGGAGCCAAGAATCTGACTCGCTACGAACGTTCGCTCTTGTTTAAGACCAGACAGCGGCAACCAGCCGCCCCCACAACCCTGGAGCAACGGTCAAAACAGACCTTTCTATGCCAGAGAAAACGATCACCGCGCCGGCCGCAGGTTCGTCGGACTAGGAAATGTGCGTTCTCGATCATAAACCTCGGAGCCTTGACGAGAACCAGCGGTTCGAAAGGACCTTGTGGTAACGGCAGCCACCGACTCCCTGACCGACCTGGACTATTTCAAAGAGATCAATGACCGGTTCGACCATCACATTGGCGACCTGGCGCTAACCGGCTTTGCGGATGTTTGCCGTGATGTCCTCCAGCAAAGTAACCATCTACCTGGCAAAGCAGAAGGGTCGGGGCCGAATCATTTCTGAGTAGTGCAGGCGCCTTGCCATAGCGGGCATTTACATTACCACTCCTCATCCTTCTTCTCCTGCTCCGCCTTACGCTCCCGAATCTTCTCCAGCTTTTCCTTGGGAATCTTCATATTGGCGCTATCCCGCAAAAACAGCAGGCTGCCGACAACCAATGCGAATGCAGCGAAAAGAAATAGCCAGCCAATGAGCGGCATAATACGGTCTCCTTGAATATCGGCCTTTACGAACAGTAGCACAGCCGGTAAAGGCGCGCTCCCGTAGCCGTTTCCGCTATAATGCCCGGCCTGCTTACCTGAAACCGGAGTACTCCAGCCACCATGCGCCAGACCATCGACCTGACTGTTGAAAGCTCCCGGCTTGCGGTAGATGCGCTGGCGGAAGCATCCGGCCTGCCCAAGCAGCGCATCAAGGATGCCATGGCCAAGGGCGCCTGCTGGTGGACCCAGAAAGGCAAGCAGGTGCGGTTGCGGAAGGCCAAGCGGGAGCTGAAGCCGGGCACTCGCATCCAGTTGTTCTATGATGACCAGGTTCTGGCGCGCCAACCGGAAGAACCCGAATTGCTGGAGAACAAAGGTCGTTACACTGTCTGGTTCAAGCCGCACGGGTTGCTGTCCCAGGGTTCGCAGTGGGGCGACCACTGCAGCCTGCTGCGTCTGGCTGAAACCGAACTGAACAAACCCTGTTTTCTGGTGCACCGGCTGGACGGGGATGCCGCGGGCATCATGTTGATCGCCCACGATGGTAAAGCCGCGGCAGCGCTGTCCCAACTTTTCTCCGGGCGAACCATGACCAAGATCTACCGGGCCCGGGTAACCGGCAACCTGGTTGCAGACGACCTGCGGATCGACACGCCCCTGGACGGCAAAGCCTCGGTCAGTCGCGTGACTACCCTCAGCTATGATGCAGATTCCGATACCACCGAGTTGGAAGTCCGCATCGAAACTGGCCGGAAACACCAGATACGGCGACACCTGTCCGGTATTGATCACCCGATTGTCGGAGACAGGCTTTACGGAACAGCAGATTCTGCCGGGCTGCAACTGACCGCAGTTGAACTGGCCTTCCACTGCCCTCTGACCCGCAAAGACGTAGTCTTTCGCCTTCCCGAACTGTCAGCTTTTTGAACAGTTTTGCGATCAGGCCTTTAACGCCGCTCGCAGAACCACATCCAGCCCCTTGTATTGAAAGCCTTTTCCCTTAACCCCGGTAATCTGGCATAGCCCATGCTTCAGATACTGTGCCTGCAAAAATATGCAGGAACTCAATCAGGACGAGGTGAGTAAAATGAAACTGAAACATTTGCTTTCGAGCATGGTTTTAAGCGTTGCGGCGGCAGTGACGCCTGCCCATGCAGCGCCAATTCTGAGCGATATTGTTTTCGTGGTGGATGAGTCCGGCTCTATGGGGAACGTCCAATCGAACCTGCGGGACAATATTGGCCTGTTCGCTTCCATTCTCACTGGCACCGGCCAGGTGGATGCGCAATATGGTCTGGTGGGCTATGGGTCTGGAAACCCGGCGCCCCGTTTACTGACCGACTTCACGGGAGCAACCGAGTTCTCTACGGCGGCGCAAAACCTGGTTGCCAGTGGTGGTACGGAGCCGGGTTACAGTGCGGTCAGCTTTGCCCTGAATGCCCTGGACGGACAAACTGATTTGTTCTCATTCCGCAGTAACGCCGTCAAGAACATCGTTATCCTCACCGATGAGCCCTCCAACGGCGACTGGCGTTATCAGGTTGGCGGTTCCAATGTGACGGCATCCATTCTGGATATGTTGCTGACCGAGAATAATGCACTCTTCAATGGTGTATTGAGTGGCTCGAGCACCAAGAATTCCTACACCGATTTGATCACCAATCACGGTGGCACGGTGTTTGACCTCAACGCGTTCAACACCACGGACCAGCAAACCGTGGAGACGTTCGTAACCCAGTTTGCCAGCACCAAGCTGCAGGAAACCCTGGACTTCTGCGAACTGAACCCCACCAATCCGGCTTGCCAGCCGTCCACAGACGTTCCGGAACCGGCATCTCTGGGGCTGATCGGTCTTGGCCTGCTGGGGCTGTGGGCGCGATTCCGGCGCCGCGACCTGGTCGCCTGAAGCCTGTCGACAACTTAAACAAAGAAGGCCAGCAACAATGCTGGCCTTCTTTGTTAGCAGTGGCGATCAGACCTTGTAGAATTCCCGGTACCAGTCCACGAAGTTGGCTATGCCCTCTTCCACACTGGTAGATGGCTTGTAATCCACATCCTTGATCAAGTCATCCACATTGGCGTAGGTCGCCGGCACGTCACCGGGCTGCATGGGCAGCAGGTTCTTCTCGGCCTTTTTGCCGACCCGCTCTTCGATGATCTCGATAAACCGGGACAGCTCCACCGGGTTATTACTGCCGATGTTGTAGATGCGGTACGGCGCCTTGCTGGTGCCCGGGTCCGGCTGAGCTCCGCTCCAGTCTTCGTTGGGCTGGGCGACGTTATCCAACGTGCGGATGACACCCTCTACGATATCGTCGATGTAGGTGAAATCCCGCTTGTGGTGGCCATGGTTGAACACATCAATGGGCTCGCCCGCCAGTATCTTCCTGGTGAAGATAAACAGTGCCATGTCCGGCCGACCCCAGGGACCGTACACGGTAAAGAACCGCAGGCCGGTGGTGGGCAGGTTGTACAGGTGGCTGTAGGTATGAGCCATCAGCTCATTGGCCTTCTTGGAGGCCGCGTACAGGCTCAGGGGGTGGTCTACGTTGTCATGCACGGAGAACGGCATGGTTTCGTTAGCGCCGTATACCGAGCTGCTGGATGCGTACACCAGGTGCTTCACGTCGTTATGGCGACAGCCTTCAAGGATATTCATAAAGCCAACCAGGTTGGCCTCTACGTAGGCGTGGGGGTTTTCCAGGGAATAGCGCACGCCGGCTTGGGCTGCCAGGTGCACCACCCGTTCGGGTTTGTGTTCCCGGAACAGGGCTTCCATGGCGGCACGGTCTGCTACGTCCTGGCGTACCTCAGTGAAACCGGCCTTGCCGGTGAGCCGTGCCAGACGCGCTTCTTTGAGGTTCACGTCGTAATAGTCGTTAACGTTGTCCACGCCGATGACTTCATCACCGCGATCCAGCAGTCGATGGGCCAGATGGGAGCCGATAAAGCCGGCGGTTCCGGTAACGAGGATTTTCAAGATCTGTTCTCCATGAAAAATGGCGCCCGGGGGCGCCTTTTAATACTTGCTCAGAATCTGAGACCGGCGCTGACGAACGGGCCGCTCAGCTCGATGTCCAGGTTGTCGTCGCCGTCGTCATAGTCGAGGGAGATCTGGCGATAGCCTGCCCGCAACTGCAGCAGCGACATTTCATACTGGCCGTACACATTGAGATCCATTACCGAGTCGCCGTCATAGCTGATGGCGTTGGCATCGCCACCCACGGATACACCGGTGAACGGCAGGTCGAAGCGAGCTGCCACATAGACCAAGGGCAACACTGCGTCGGCTTCGGTCTTGGAAAACTGGCTGGCATCGCCTCGGTTCTGTACAAGCAGCTCTCCGGAGAAATCCCGAACGGTCAGCCCGAGATCCAGGTTCACCCAGTTATCCAGGATTTCGTAGTAGAGAGTGAGGTCCAGCTGCTCCAGTTCTAGCTCTGAGCGAACATTAGCCCCGGCAGTAATTCCGCCATAGGTTGTGTCCAGCTGGCCATTACCACTTTGCTTGGTGCGGGTGTACGCCAGCCTCACGTTGGGCAATACCGGAACCGGATGTTCAAAATAAGCGGTCAGGTTGGCATTGGAGTCGCTGCTCAGGTTCAGATCCTGCTCCAGGTCTACCCTCTCACTACCCTTGGAGGCGTTACCGGAGTAGTCGGCATCCCAGTAGCCAACAGTGGCACCTACGCCGAGAATGTCGGCCGAAGCCAGCGGAGCGGCTGCCAGCATGGAGGCGCCCATTGCCATCATCAGTTTACGCATATCACACCCGTTTGTTGTCGGTTGTTGTATTCAGTCGAACTGGATGCCCAGACGACGCCCTACTTCTTCGTAGGTTTCGATCACTTCACCAAGACCCTGGCGGAAGCGGTCTTTATCCATCTTTTTGCGGGTTTCCTTGTCCCAGATACGGCAGCCGTCGGGGCTGAACTCGTCACCCAGTACAATCTCGCCACCGCTGCGGCCGAATTCCAGCTTGTAATCCACCAGCAGCATGCCGGCGTCATCAAACAGGGCTTTCAGCACGTCGTTCACCTTGTAGGTGAGTGCTTTCATCCTTGCCAGTTCCTGCTCGCTGGCCCAGCCGAAGCTGACAGCAAGGGATTCATTCACCATCGGATCGTGCAGGGCATCGTTTTTCAGGAACAGTTCAAACGTGGGCGGGTTCAGCTCCAAGCCTTCTTCTACGCCCAGACGACGGCACAGGCTGCCGGCGGAAATATTGCGAACCACACATTCCACGGGAATCATGTCCAGCTTTTTGACCAGCGATTCCGTGCCTGACAACAGGCCCTCGAAGTGGGTCGGAATACCGGCGGCTTCCAGCTTCTCCATGATGAAGGCATTGAACTTGTTGTTCACCATGCCTTTGCGGTTCAGCTGTTCTTTCTTCTCGCCATCAAAGGCCGAGGTGTCATCCCGGAACACCAGAACGAACCGGTCTGGGTCATCAGTGCGGTATACGGATTTTGCCTTGCCGGCGTAGAGCTCTTCACGCTTTTCCATTGGGGTCTCCAAACGAGGGTGGCCTCTCAGCCACCCCGTTGATCAATACAGATGTTCAAACAAACGGGTGAGCAAGTCAGATGCGCTGTACTCACCAGTGTAGCTGTCCTGCTGCCCTGCCGTTACAAACACGGCGTCGTCTTGCTGCTCAACCCGCACGGTGTGGGTGTGAGTAGGTTCGTCTTTACTGCTGAACCAGGAGAACCAGCCGGGAGAGCGCTCGTCTTCGGTGCGGAAATCCACCTGGAACCAGCCCGCACTGCGGTTCAGGTCCATAATGTCTGCGTCGATTTCTGTCAGCGAGCGGTTCACCTCGGCCCAGGTACGGCCGTAATCCAGGTCGACCCTCACCGCTGTGGCCAGGTCACCTTCCGACAACAGACGCACCAGGGGCTCAGCCACCATTCCGGATGCTGCGCGGGAGAAGGATTTGTTGTCCTCACGCTCCTTCAGGAACTCTCCCAGATCGCTCAGCAAGTCCTTCTGGCGCTCCAACGCGGCTGGAGAACCGGCAACGCTGTCATCCCAGCTGACCAACCCGTCCGGGTTCTGGCCCAGCTCCACCGTCCGTATACGGATTTCGGTGGTCTTGCGACGAATCCCCGGTGCCAGCCGGGTTTGCACCAGCACCCGCGGCTCGTCTGCGACCGGGGTGTTCTCCAAGCCGAGAAGCTCGCGGCTACTCATGCTGAAATTGGCCAGCTCGCTCTGCATAACCCCCAGCTGGGGGCTGTCGTGGGCCAGCCCAAGACCCGACTGGTTCATCCAGGCGCTGACCACCGGCCACAGCCGGCCCGGCACCTCGTTTACCAGCAGCCAGACCCGACCGTCCAACTCTTCGACCACATAGTTCTGGTCGAGGATTTCGGACGTCATGTCCGGGGGTTTGGGAATAGACGACGGATACATCCGGCGGGAATCATCGGTGTTGATGCTCCGTACCGGCATTATTTCGGAAAAACGAGACTGGTCAGCACCCTCCGGCACGGTAATGGCCTGCCCCTCGGGAGCATTCACATAGCGCTGGGAACGGTCTTCCAGCAGGCTGCAACCTGCCAGGCTGCTTATAAGCAGAATCCCGGCCACCGGCCGGGATAAGTGCAAGGTTTTACTGTGGGCTCGAGCATAGAACTGCATCGGCAACTCCGGTTAGCGAGTGGTACGTACGACGTCAGAGAACACCAGCGGCTCTGAGGGCGTCTTCCACCTCGCCGTGGAACTTCTCGCTGAGCGGTGTCAGCGGTAAACGGATACCGGCGCCAATCATGCCCATGCGATGCAAGGCCCATTTGACAGGAATGGGGTTGGCTTCCAGAAACAGCTTCCGGTTCAGCGGCATCAGCAACTCGTTAAGGCGAGCGGTTTCAACCTGGTCGCCGGCGACCGCAGCTTCACAGAGCTGAGACATGGCTTTAGGCGCCACGTTCGCAGTTACGGACACATTACCCTTGGCACCAGCAAGCATCAGGTCTGCTGCAGTGGCGTCGTCACCGGAGTATACCGCCAGGCGACCTTTAACAGCTTCTATCAGTTCACTGCCGCGGGGGATGTTACCGGTCGCATCTTTGATACCGACAATGTTGGGAATGTCGGCCAGGCGCTCTACCGTCTCGTTCAACATGTCGCAGGCGGTGCGGCCCGGCACATTGTACAGAATCTGATTCATACCCGGCACGGCTTCAGCAATGGCTTTGAAATGCTGATACAGGCCTTCCTGGGTTGGCTTGTTGTAGTAAGGCACTACCAGCAGGCAGGCATCAGCACCGAGCTTGTGGGCTTCGGTGGTCAGCTCGATGGCTTCGCGCGTACTGTTACCACCGGTACCGGCAATCACAGGAATCCGGCCGGCCACCCGTTTTATGATATGCCCGATTACCCGACAATGCTCTTTCGGGTCCAGGGTTGCGGATTCGCCGGTGGTGCCCACAGCAACAATACCGTGAGTGCCGTTTTCGATATGAAAGTCCACCAGTTTGTCCAGATCCTCCCAGTGAATTTCACCGTCTGGATGCATGGGCGTGACCAGTGCGACAAGGCTACCCGTAATCATAAAAGCTCCGTCCGAATAAAACCGATATGGTAATGTTGGGCACGTACCGACACAAGGGAATTCAAGGAGAACTCATGTCATCTGTAGCATTGAACCAACCTGTCCCCGATTTTGAAGCCGAAGCCACTGGTGACCAGGTCATCCGTCTGGCCGACCTCAGGGGAAAAAACATCGTTATCTATTTCTACCCGAAAGACAACACACCCGGCTGCACTACCGAAGGCCAGGACTTCCGGGACCGAATGTCCCAGTTTGCCGGGCTGGACACTGAAATCTTCGGGGTTTCCCGGGATGGCCTGCGGGCCCACGAAAACTTCCGCGCCAAGTACGAGTTCCCATTTCACCTGATCTCCGATAAAGACGAAACCCTGTGCAAGCTGTTTGATGTCATCAAACTGAAAAAGCTTTACGGCAAGGAACATCTCGGTATCGAACGCAGCACCTTTCTGATCGACAAGAAAGGGGTGCTGCGTCAGGAATGGCGGGGCGTGAAAGTCAAAGGCCACGCCGATGAGGTGCTCGAGGCGGCCAAGGCACTCTAACCCTTAACGCTCCCCGGCTGGCGGCGGAGGCAACTCCTCCTCCACCGGCCAGGCGGAGAACACAGCCTTGAGTACCGTTGCCAGCGGGATAGCGAAGAACACTCCCCACAGCCCCCAGATACCGCCAAAGAACAACACCGCCACAATAATGGCTACCGGATGCAGGTTGTTCACTTCTGAAAACAGAATGGGTACCAGCACGTTGCCATCCAGGGCCTGGATAATGCCGTATACCACCATCACCCAGACAAAGTGGCTACCCCAACCGAAGGCAAACAGGGCAATCACGGCCACCGGCACGGTGACCACCGCTGCGCCGATATAAGGTATGACTACACTCAGGCCGACCAGCAACGCCAATAACGCCGCGTAGGGCATCCCCAGAAGCTTGAAGGCCACATAGGTTACACCGCCCACAATCAGAATCTCGACCGCTTTACCGCGCACGTAGTTGGCGCACTGGAGATTAACCTCGTGCCAGATCCTCGCCATCATTGGCCGCTGGGATGGCAAGAGCCGGGCAATGGCACTCAGCATCACTTCCCGGTCTTTGAGGAAGAAGAACACCAGGATGGGCACTAGCACCATATAGATCAGCAAGGCCACCAGATCAGGAATGCTGGACAACGAGAAGGACACCAGCCACTGGGTCATGTGCCCCACTTCTGCTGAAATCTGCAGGTAAATCGCGTTCACCGCTTCCACTGAAATCAAGTGCGGATACTCTTCAGGCAATAGCGCAAGATACGTTTGTAACTCACGGATTATTCTTGGAGTTTCACCTGCAAGATTACTTACTTGCGTCCAGATCAGTGGCAGCAGGCCAAAAATAACGCCCACCAGGATTCCGAGGAAGAACACAAATACCACCAGCACGGCGATAGTCTGGGGAACGCCCATGCGGTTCAGCTTGGCGACCAGGCCCTGCAGGATAAAAGCAACAATCAGGGAGGCAATGGCCGGTGCAAGCATGGCACCAAACCAGATTACGAAGGCCGTTGAGGCAACCAGAAGAAGAAACAGGATGACCGCTTCTTCATCTGAAAAATATTTATGGGCAAGGCCCCGCAATATTCTGATCATACAAATCTCCGGAAATTAACCGCCGCACTCTATCATGAAACGATAAACGCCATTACTCTCCGACTGACTGACGAGCCGGTGGGGGGACATTGCAACATAAGCCGGGATGTCCCGGCTTGAGCCGGCATCGGTGGCAACAACCTCAAGCTGCTCTCCTGGCGACATACCATTGAGCTCCAGCTTGATTTTCAACAAAGGCATGGGGCAGCGCAGGCCGCTCGCATCCAGATTTCGGTCCGCCATAGGAAAAGGATACCATTAACATTCAGTCAGTAATCAGGCACGCATTATGCCGGTGGTGTTACCCTAATGCACCTCAAGAGTTGGTAATTCATCCCAGAACTTCAAAGGGCGCTGCTGGTCTAACAGCCACCTGAAACCGGGGCAGTATCGGAATCCATGACGAACACCATTATCCGTCGCACCAGATCGCGCTTTACCCTGGCCCTGACGCTGGCCACCGCCCTGCTGGCCATGCCCGCAGCACTGAACGCCAACACCTCATCACTGCCCAGCATCGGCGGCAGCGGTGGCCTGATTTCCGGCCAACTGGAATCCGACATCGGCCAGCAGGTGATGACATCAATCCGCCGCTCGGCACCCCAGATTCAAGACCCACTGGTCTACGATTACCTGAGTTCGATTACTTACCGCCTGGTACCCTCTGCCCCGCTGGATGATCGCAACCTGAGCCTGGTACTGATCGACAGCCCGGCCCTGAACGCCTTTGCCGTTCCAGGAGGGATTGTTGGTGTGAACGGCGGCCTTTTCCTGAACGCCGCCACCGAACAACAGTTTGCCTCGGTTCTGGCCCACGAACTTGCCCACCTCAGTCAGCGCCATTTTGCACGCAGAATGCAGCAGCAGGAAACCAGCGCACCGCTGACCCTGGCGGGCATGATTGCAGGTATCGTGCTGTCTGCAGTTACACAGTCAGACATCGGCATTGCCGCCATTGCCGGCACCCAGGCGATATCGATGCAGAACATGCTGGCCTACAGCCGCTCCCACGAGCAGGAGGCCGACCGGGTAGGCATGGACATTCTGGCCAGCGCCGGCATGGACCCCAGAGGCATGCCGGAAATGTTCGAGATCATGATGCGCCAGAACCGGTTGCAAGGTAACCGGCTACCGGAATACCTTTCCACCCACCCGCTCACCCAAAGCCGGGTAGCCGACACCCGGAACCGGGCCGAGCAATATCCCGACGAACGGATTCGCGACGGCCAGGAATACCACCTGGTTCGCAGTCGCCTGCAGGTTCATTACGCCCAATCCCCGGATATTGCGGCGGAGACGCTCGAGGCCTATCTCGGCAGGAACGATGCCCAGCGCAACGATGCCATCCGTTACGGCCTTGCGGTGGCCTACCACGAAGCAAGGCAATACCAGAAAGCCGAGAAGATCCTGCGGGAGCTGCTCACTGCCAACCCCGGGCGAATCACCTTTCAGGTGTCGCTGGCGGAAGTCCTGATCAGCCAGGAACGCTATGACGAAGCCCGAGGCATCCTGCAGGCCGCCCTGTCGCGCAACCCACGCAACTACCCGATCAGCGTAATGCTGGCGAGTGCAGAAATCGGAGATGGCAACGGAGCCGCTGCAGCGTCAGTCCTGAGAGACCTGAGCCGGCAACACCCGGACCGCGAACACCTCTGGCTGAGACTGGCGGAAGCAGAAGGCATGGCACGCAACATCGTGGGCGTTCACCGGGCCCGGGCTGAGTATGAAATTCTGATGGGAGACTGGCGCTCAGCCCAACGCCAGCTGCGCCAGGCTCAGGAATTACTGCCTGCCGGCTCAACCGAGCGGCAAGTGATCAATCAGCGGCTGGGAGACATCGCGGACCGCCAGCAGGAAGCCCGCCGCCAGTAACAAGTGACGCAAGCTGTCAGGCGTTGCCTGCAGCCTTCAGGTTCATATTGGCAGTAAAGTCCAGCATCCGGCGCAACGGGCGCAGGGCATCCTCGCGCAGCGCATCATCTACCAGCACTTCCTGATCGCCGGTTTCCAGCACGTGCAGCAGGTTCTCAAGGCCATTCATCGCCATCCAGGGGCAATGGGCACAACTGCGGCAGGTGGCACCGTTTCCGGCGGTAGGCGCTTCGATCAGCGTTTTGTTCGGAGCCAGCTGCTGCATCTTGTAGAAGATGCCGTTATCGGTGGCCACAATGAACTCTTCGTTGGGCAGGGTCTGCACCGCGTGGATCAGCTGGGAAGTAGAGCCAACAACGTCTGCCAGCTGCACCACCGCATCCGGAGATTCAGGGTGCACCAGCACCGCAGCATCCGGGTACAGGGCTTTCAGGTCTTCCAGGCCACGGTACTTGAACTCTTCATGCACAATGCAGGAGCCATCCCACAACAGCACATCGGCGCCTGTGGTCTTCTGTACGTAATGGCCAAGGTGTTTGTCTGGCGCCCACAGGATTTTCTCGCCCCGGGCATCCAGGTGCTCCACGATTGCCTGAGCACAACTGGAAGTAACCACCCAGTCTGCCCTCGCCTTAACCGCTGCGGAGGTGTTGGCGTAGACCACCACAGTGCGGTCCGGGTGCTGGTCGCAGAACGCGGCAAACTCGTCGGCCGGGCAACCAACATCCAGGGAGCAGGTGGCTTCCAGAGTGGGCATGAGCACCCGCTTTTCCGGGTTAAGGATCTTGGCGGTCTCGCCCATAAAGCGCACACCCGCCACCACCACGGTCGAGGCCGGGTGCTGGTTGCCGAAGCGTGCCATCTCCAGGGAGTCTGCAACACAGCCGCCGGTCTCTTCAGCCAGGCGCTGGATGTCCGGGTCGGTGTAGTAATGCGCAACCAGCACGGCATCCTTCGCCTTGAGGGCCGCTTTGATACGCGCCTCAAGATCTGCCTTTTCGCTGGCGCTCAAAGGCTTGGGCTCGGCCAGGTGGGCCAGGTGTTCCTGAACAAGGATACGGTCTTGCGCTCGTGTCATTACTGGATCTCTGAAATGCATTAACTGCCAGAGTATATCACTTCCCCGCCACATTTCATCGGCATGCAATATACCCGTGATAAAGCCCGTAGAGACCTTCGGGCCTGAGTTAAATGTGGTGGCTGAACAGCCAAAAAAAAAGAGCCCGCAGGCTCTTTTTTGGTAGAACTGCCAACCGGGCAATCCTGATTGTTGGTGGGTCGTGAAGGATTCGAACCTTCGACCAATTGGTTAAAAGCCAACTGCTCTACCAACTGAGCTAACGACCCATAACTGTTTGCCGGCTTTCCATCCGGCGAATACCCGTGTTGGTCCGGATATTCTTAATTTGGTGGGTCGTGAAGGATTCGAACCTTCGACCAATTGGTTAAAAGCCAACTGCTCTACCAACTGAGCTAACGACCCAAGCGAGGCGCACATATTACTGAATTTTTTTTGGTGTTCAACCCCTTTTTTCGGGAATCTTTATATTTTTTACCTTGCTGGTCACGCGACAACCAGATCGCTCAAGGCGCGATCAACTTCCGGAGCTGTCCAGGTATTTTTTCGCCAACCCCGCTGCCGATGACTGCGGGTACCGGTCAACCACACTTTGCATACGACGAACCGCTTCTTCTTTATCACCGAGCCGGTCCAATGCTACCCCAAGTTTGTAAAACGCATCCGGGGCCTTTCGATGGTCGGCGTAGCGGGTGGCGACAATGGTGAAAGCCTGCTTTGCCTGCTCCGGCTGAGGTTTGGCGAGGTACACCTCACCCAGCCAGTAATAGGCATTGACCGTAAGATCGCCTTCCGGATACTTGTCGACAAACTCGTACAGCCGGGATATCGCGGTGTCGTAATCTTTCTGGTTCCGGATCAGCTCAATGATTTCGTCATAAGCCTTTTTTTCTTCGGCATCCGGGGAGCGATAGGCTTTCAGGGGCTGGACAACTTCCTGGCCGCCGCCTGAAGCTTCCGCGGGCGCTCCCGTAGCCGCTGCCGCCGGCCGCTCTTCAATCGATTTCGACAAATCCAGAATGCGCTGGTCAAGATCGACATACCGATCGCGGCCCTGCTGCTGCAGCCGGCTGATTTCGTGCTGCTGCTCCTCAACCCTGCCCTGCAGGCGGCGAACATCACCCTGCAGCTGCTGGATCATGTAGAACAGCTCGGCACTGCTCTGGGAGGATACATTCGACGACTGTGCCTGCGAGACACCCGCCAGGCCGAGGCCCAGCGGGATCAGCACGGTCGCCACGAGGTACTTTCTCATGGGCCCGTCCGGTTATCAGATATTTTACTGGAAAATCAGCTCTACGCGGCGGTTCTGTGCCCAGGCACTTTCGGAAGAACCACGCACGGCAGGCTTCTCTTCCCCGTAGCTTACGGTTTCGATCTGGCCACGGGAAGCCCCGTTAACTACCAGGAAACGTTGGATAGCGTTGGCACGACGCTCACCCAGAGCAAGGTTGTATTCCTTGGTGCCGCGGTCATCAGCATGGCCTTCCAGGCGAACCTGCTGGCGCGGGTTGTTGGCCAGGTAGCGAGCATGGGCTACCAGCACATCCCGAACTTCCTGCTTGATTTCAGATGTGTCGAAATCAAAGTAGAAAGTCGTGATATCACGCAGTGCCTGCTGCTCTGCACGCTCACGGGCTGTCTGGCGCTCTTCGTCACTCAACATGCCTGAGGAGATACCTTCGCCATCCGCACCACCGTATACCGTGGAACCTTCGTCTGCGCCAATCGCGCGAACGTCAGAACCGAACTCTTCGCCGTCCATGGTGTCGCCGGTTGAACTACAGCCTGCCACCAGTCCGGCGGTGAGCACCATCGCAAATACTTTCGTTGAAAATGTCAGTTTCATGCTTCCTTTTCCTTTCCTTTGCTTAAGTTTATGTGTAACAACTTTTCTGGCCGCTTCAGGGTACGTCAGCGAGTGATCGGCCCCCAGGCCGGCTCCCTCACGTCGCCATCTGATGCCGGCAGACTGTACGCCGCACCGCCATCGGCAGAAACCACAGTCAACACACTGGCCCCATTTTGCCCGGTGGCGTATATCAGCAACCGGCCGTTGGGTGAAACGCTCGGTGATTCGTCCGATTCCGTGCGGGTAATAACGGTCTCGTCACCGGTTTTCAGGTTGGTCCGGGCTATGTGGAACGCCCGGTCTCTCTGGTGTACGTAATACACATACTCGCCCTTGCTATCCGGCCGGGGTCGGGCGTTGTAGCGGCTGCCGAAGGTAATACGACGTGGCTCGGCACCGGGGCGTTCCATGTAATAGATCTGGGGGCCGCCGGAACGGTCAGAGGTAAAGTAAATACCCTTGTCAGCATGGTCCCAGGCCGCCTCTGTGTCGATGGCCCAGTGATCGGTCAGCTTGGTGGTTTTCCGACTGGCCAGGTCCATCTGGTAGATTTCCGCGTTACCGTCACGGGACAGCGTCATCAGAAGCGACTTGCCATCCCCGGACCACGCCGGGGCCGAATTCAGCCCGGAAAAATCTGCAACCTTGTCCCGCTGCCCGGTTGCCAGTTCATGCACATAGATGGCGGGCTTGCCGGTTTCAAAAGAGACATAGGCCAGCTTCTTGCCATCCGGTGACCAGGCCGGAGAAAGAATCGGTTCCCGACTCTCCAGGCGCACCTGTGCCCGCTTTCCGTCTACATCACTCACCTGCAACCGGTAGCGGGCCTGATCCCCCTCCCCGCTTACGGTGATGTACGCCAACTTAGTGGAGAACACACCGGGCGCACCGGTAATCGCCTCGTATATCCTGTCGCTGATGTGGTGGGCAAGGGTACGGATACTGCCAACGCCAGCGGCAGCCGTTTCACCCAGAAGCCGCCGTTCCTGGTTTACATCGAACAATTCGTATCGTGCCTGCACCCTGTCGCCACTGCGGGTCAACTCGCCCACTACCACGTACCGCTGGCCGAGCATGCGCCAGTCCCTGAAATAAACATCGGACCCTTTGGACGGCAGGCTGAGCATCTTCGACGGCTCCAGCGTACGGAACTCACCGCTCATGGTGAGATCTGCCTGCACAATACTGCTGACTTTGTCGCCCGGCGGCATGGCGCCGGTTTCCGCAAATGGCACTACTGCCACCGGTACAGCCGAACCTGCCCCCTCGGTTATCCGAATCAATAATTCCGCGCTGGCACTGCCTGAGGCCAGCATCAGCACGGCCAGCCACCCGGTCAGGAGCATTTTCACAGTCGTTTTCTGGCAACCTGGTTTGTGTGTCATAACGTTCACCGGCCTCACCGCAGGCGTTGCGGGTTGAATTCAATCGTAAACTGGCGGAAATACCGCTCGAATGTATCCCTGTTGCCCGGCACCGGATAACGGTTCAGGGAACGCACCGCTCCCAGGGCAGAATTATCAAACGCGGTATTTCCGCTACTGCTGACCAGACGCACATTGGCGAGTTCCCCGGTCGGCAGCAAAGTGATCTGTAATCTGGCCGTCATATTCTCTGTTGCCGATGACGGCGGATACCAGGCCTGGCTCAGGCGCTCACGAATCAGAGCCTGATACTTTTCACTGTCCGTCAGCATCTGGGCCTCTCTGGCTTGGGCAGCCGCCGCCTCTTGCTGGCGCCGCGCTTCTGCTTCGCGCTCCTGACGCGACTGCTCAGCCAGCGCTTCCAGTTGTCGCTCCTGCAGGCGGCGCTCGGCCTCTTTACGCTTGCGATCAGCTTCTTCCCGGGCTTGCTGCTCCTGCCGCTCGCGCTCGGCTTGCTCGCGCCGGCGTTGCTCTTCGTCAGCCTTGCGCTTAGCCTCTTCCCGGGCGCGCTGCTCTTGCTCAGCCTTTTGCCTTGCCCTTTCCTTCGCTTCTGCTTCCGCTTTCTGGCGGGCAGCTTCTTTTTCCCGGACCTGCTGCTCCGCTAACTCGCGAGCCTTGGCCTCCTGTTGCTTGCGCTCTTCCTCGCGCTTGCGGGCCTGAGCTTCAGCCTCTTTCTTTCTGGCTTCTTCCTGCTGCCGCTTTCGCTCGGCTTCGGCCTGCTGCTGCTCTTTCTCTTCCTGCTGACGCCTTTCCTGTTCTTTGTCGCGCTGATCCTGCTCATCAATCACCGGGCTGGGTTTCGGCTCAGGGCTTATTAACCGCGCCGAAATGGTTCGCGGCTCAGGCTCCTGAACCGGACTCGTCCAGGACCAGCCAGCCAGTGCAACCACCACTATCAGCAGGTGCAAGGCTACCGACAAGACAACCGGCGATTTCCACGGCGGCATATCGGTACTTATAGTTTCCCGTTCGTGACCTGTCACAGCTCGTTCGCCACCTTATTACGGGTTATTGGGTACGTCGGTGACCAGGCCTACGCCACTGGCGCCAGCGGCCTGCAAGGCCGCCATCAGGCGAACCACTACGCCGTAATCCACAAATTCGTCCCCGCGCACCATAATTTCACTGTTAGCCCGCTGAGAAAGAATCTTTGCCACCTGGTCCGTCAGCTCAGCCAGCGACATCGGGTCACCACCACGATCACCCACTTCCAGGTAATAAGCACCGTTGGCATCTACCGACACCGTGATTGACTCAACGTCTTTGTCCTGCTGGATCGGGTCTGATGTGGTTTCCGGAAGATCCACCTTCACCCCCTGGGTGAGCATTGGCGCCGTCACCATAAAGATCACCAGCAACACCAGCATCACATCGATGTAGGGCACCACGTTGATTTCCGACATCGGCCTGCGCCGCTGCTGGGGCATCATTCCCATGCCTTTCATACCGCCTGCCTCCCCTGCCTGGTGCCAGCCATCAGCCGGCTGCCTGATCGTTGTTGTGAACACGGCGATGCAGAATGCTCGAGAACTCTTCCGCAAAGGTTTCGTAGTTCTTCAAAAGCGCATCAGACATGGCCGAGAACCGGTTGTAGGCGATAACCGCCGGAATCGCCGCAAACAGGCCCATGGCGGTTGCAATCAGTGCCTCCGAAATGCCCGGCGCCACTGTTGCCAGCGTTGCCTGCTGAACCTGGGCCAGGCCCCGGAACGAGTTCATAATGCCCCACACGGTGCCGAACAGGCCTACATAGGGACTGGTAGAACCCACCGTTGCCAGGAACGGCAGATGTGCTTCCAGCCGCTCCTGCTCCCGGGAGAAGGCCACCCGCATGGCACGCTGGGCACCTTCCATCACCGCATCCGCGTCGCGACTTTGCTGGCGCAGACGGGAGAATTCCTTGAAGCCGGCACGGAATACAGCTTCCATGCCGGAATACGGCGTCGGCTCTGCATTCACTTCTTTGTACAGCTGCCCCAGATCCATACCGGACCAGAACCGTTCTTCAAACGCCAGCTGCGCCTGCCTGGCCTTACGAAATACCTGCACACGCTGGAAGATCAGGGCCCAGGACACAACTGAGGCTGCAACCAACAGCAACATTACCAGTTGCACCAGTACCCCGGCGTTCGCAATCAGATACCAGACTGAAAGTTCAGCTTCCACTATTTACTCCCGAAATAGTTCTATTAAACAATTTATTACTGAGTGTTTTGAAGAATTTCCATCATATCTTCCGGCAACCGTCTCGGCTTGCCGGTATCAAGGGCTACGCATGCAACACGGACGTCCGCTTCACACAGCAACTCCCGGGTGTCGGCTTTCAGCACCTTCTCGTTAAACCCCATCCACACCCGGGAAAACCCGGTGGCTTCGACCTGCACCAGCAACATCGCGCAAAGCCGCGCCGACCCGGGCAGCGACCTGCACCAGCAACTGGTCATCCAACCTCGCCGGAGCCCGGTAATGGATATTCATCTTCTGCACCACGTAACTGATGTTGTCGTTCAGCCCGGCCCTCAAGCCTACCCCGTGGCTGCGAACCCATTCGGTTCTCGCCCGCTCCATGTAGTGCAGGTATTTTGCGTGGAAAACGATACCACCGGCGTCGGTGTCTTCTATATACACCCTGATGGGTAGCTCGAAGAGCTTGGGGCTGTTGTCAGTCAAAAGAACCACCCTGCTCTTTACCGGATTTCGGGGGAACCACGCCAAAATGCTGATAGGCGTTGGAGGTAACCATACGCCCCCTGGGCGTGCGCACCATATAGCCTTGCTGGATCAGGAACGGCTCGAGCACATCCTCGATGGTGCCCCGCTCCTCGCTGATCGCGGCGGCCAGGCTTTCTACCCCAACCGGGCCGCCGTCGAACTTCTCGATCATCGCCAACAGCAGCCGGCGGTCCATGTGATCAAAGCCCTGGCTGTCCACTTTCAGCATATTCAGGGCCTGGTCGGCTATATCAGAGGTAATGTGGCCGTCTGAGCGCACTTCCGCGAAGTCCCGCACCCGTCGCAACAGCCGGTTGGCTATACGCGGTGTGCCCCGGGAACGGCGGGCAATCTCGAAGGCACCGGACTCGTCAATTTTCACCGACGACAGACGGGCCGAACGGATGATGATGTGGGTAAGGTCCTGAGTGTTATAGAACTCCAACCGCTGCACGATGCCAAAGCGATCCCGCAGCGGCGAGGTCAGCAGGCCGGCGCGGGTTGTAGCTCCAACCAGCGTGAACGGTGGCAAATCCAGCTTGATGGAGCGGGCCGCTGGCCCTTCTCCGATCATGATATCAAGCTGGTAGTCTTCCATGGCCGGATACAGTACCTCTTCGACCGCAGCGCTCAGGCGATGAATCTCGTCGATGAACAGGACGTCGCCTTCTTCCAGGTTGGTGAGCATGGCCGCCAGGTCGCCAGCTTTCTCGAGTACCGGGCCAGAGGTGGTCTTGATGGAAACACCCATCTCGTTGGCAATGATATTGGCCAGCGTGGTCTTACCCAGCCCCGGTGGGCCGAAAATCAACACGTGGTCCAGGGCCTCCTGGCGGGCACGAGCCGCGGAGATAAAGATTTCCATCTGCTCACGGACGCTGGGCTGGCCAACATACTCGGATAGCAGCGTAGGCCGGATGGCCCGGTCCTGTACTTCCTCGTAGTCTCCGGCTGTCGCCGATATCAGTCGGTCCGATTCAATCATGGCATTATCCGCTTGCTGGGAATAAACAACCTGCCCATTGCTTGCCCGTGAATTCAGGCTGCACCAATTGTACAAAGGGCTTGGTTCGAGTCACGTTACGCTCTCTACACAATAGTGTCATGGAGCGACACAAAAAAGCCGGGCATCACCCGGCTGGAATCATGTTTCTCAGGGCGAGCCGGATGAGCATCTCGCGGGTCATTTCCGGCTCTGCTACCTTACTGATGGCCTTTGCGGCTTCCTGGGGCTTGTAGCCCAGAGCAATCAAGGCCGCTTCGGCTTCATCTCTTGGGTCCGGCCCGCGGGCGCCAGCACCGTCCGGCACGCCCGATGCCGGGGCTGCACCGGATACAGACAATTCAAACTGCCCTTCAAGCTGGCCAATCCGGTCTGCCATTTCAATCAACAGCCGCTCCGCGGTTTTCTTGCCCACGCCCGGCAACTTCACCAGCGCGTTGACATCCTTGAGCTCCACACAGCGAATGAACTGCTCAGCATCCAGCCCGGAGAGAATCCCCACCGCCACTTTGGGCCCCACACCGTTCACTTTGATCAGCAAGCGGAACAGGTCCCGGTCGAGCCTGGACGCGAAGCCGTACAGGCTCTGGGCGTCTTCCCGCACAGCAAAGTGCGTATGCAAGGTGACTTCCTGACCGGTGTCAGGCAAGTGGAAGAAGGTTGTGTAGGGAATATCGACTTCGTAACCCAGCCCTGAACACTCAACCAGCAAGTGCCCGGGCGCTTTCTCCAGCAATAAACCTCGAATACGACCAATCAACGCAGGACTCCTGGGGCTGTCATCAGCCGTTTATTGTTGCCGCACACGTCCACCGCGTACCTTGCCACCAGACCGTGCCAGCTTCATGACACTCTGATTCATATGCGCGTGGCACAGAGCGATCGCCAGGGCGTCGGCGGCATCCGCCTGGGGCTTGCGGGACAAACCCAGCAGCGCCTGCACCATATGCTGCACCTGGGACTTATCCGCACCACCGGTACCTACCACCGCCTGCTTGACCTGCCTGGCTGAATACTCGTGTACCGCCAGGCCACTGTTAGCAGCGCTGACAATAGCCGCCCCCCTGGCCTGCCCCAGCTTCAGGGCTGAATCCGGGTTGCGGGCCATGAACACCTGCTCGATAGCAAATTCTTCAGGCCGGTACTCGCCAATCAGCAGGGCAAGGCTTTGGAAGATGGTTTGAAGGCGTTCGGCCATGGGCTTTTCACCCACCCGGATACAACCGCTGTCGATATACTCGATGGTGCGGCCTTCCACGCGGATGATGCCATAACCGGTAATTCGGGAACCGGGGTCTACCCCAAGGATGATTGCCATCCACCTGCCCTCCGAAGCGGGAGAGTCAGGCCAGGCCGGAGGTGGTACGCCACCTCCGGCACCGGGCCTTACTCCTGGTCTTCTGCCTTGTTGCCTTCAACGGCCTTGGCAGAGCGGCGCAGGCGGATGTGCAGTTCTTTCAGCTGTTTTTCATCAACCTCGCCCGGCGCCTGGGTCATCAGACAGGTGGCGCTCTGGGTTTTCGGGAAGGCAATAACGTCGCGGATAGACGACGAGCCGGTCATCAGCATCACCAGACGGTCCAGGCCGAATGCCAGGCCACCGTGGGGCGGGCAACCGAACTTCAGGGCGTCCAGCAGGAAACCGAATTTGGCGCGGGCTTCTTCTTCACCAATGCCCAGAATGCGGAACACCGTTTGCTGCATGCCGCCATCATGGATACGGATGGAACCACCGCCCAGCTCGGTACCGTTCAGCACCATGTCGTAGGCGCGGGACAGGGCCTTGGCCGGGTCTGCCGCCAGCTCTTCCGGGCTGCAGGAGGGTGCGGTGAACGGATGGTGGATGGCCGTCATGCCGCCGTCCGGCAGCTCTTCAAACATCGGGAAGTCGACAACCCACATTGGCGCCCACTGGCAAGTGAGCATGTTCAGGTCGTGGCCAACCTTGATGCGCAGTGCGCCCAGGGCTTCGTTCACCACGGTAGCCTTGTCGGCACCGAAGAATACGATATCGCCGTCTTCTGCAGCCACACGCTCCATGATCGCAAGGGCAACGTCATCCCCCAGGAATTTCACGATCGGAGACTGCAGGCCTTCGGCACCCTTGGCCAGTTCGTTGACCTTGATGTAGGCCAGGCCTTTCGCGCCATAGATACCCACAAACTTGGTGTAGTCGTCGATCTGCTTACGGGTCAGCTCGGCACCTTTGGGCACACGCAGGGCGGCAACACGGCCCTTGGGATCTTTGGCGGGGCCGGCAAACACTTTGAAGTCTACGCTTTCTACCAGGTCGCCCACATCCAGCAGTTCCAGCGGAATACGCAGGTCCGGCTTGTCGCTGCCGTAGCGCTGCATAGCCTCGGAGTACGGCATGCGCGGGAATTCCGGCAGATCCACGTCCAGCACGTCTTTGAACAGGGAACGGATCATGTCTTCGTTCAGCTGCATCAGGGTCTCTTCATCAATGAAAGAGGCCTCGATATCCACCTGGGTGAATTCCGGCTGACGATCGGCCCGCAGGTCTTCGTCGCGGAAGCACTTGGCAATCTGGTAGTAACGGTCAACG
>CAYUNQ010000008.1:0-8950 GCA_964446185.1 uncultured Marinobacter sp.
CATGACCTGGGGCGAACAGAATACCGAGCAGGAAGCGTTTGAGCAGCTGGACTATGCCACCGGTGCCGGCATCAACTTTATTGACGCCGCCGAGATGTATCCGGTGCCTCCCAGGGCGGAAACCCAGGGCCTGACTGAAACCTATCTGGGCAACTGGCTGGCTCGCCGTGGCAAGCGCGACGACCTGGTGATTGCCAGTAAAGTGGCAGGGCCCGGCAATGGCCTGGGTTATCTGCGGGGCGGCCCGAGGCTGACCCGGGAGCATATCCGTGAAGCCTGTGAGACCAGCCTGAAACGCCTGCAAACAGATTATCTCGACCTGTACCAGGTGCACTGGCCCGACCGCAGCACCAATTTCTTCGGCAAACTGGGCTATGTGCGCAACTCCAATGAAACCATGACCCCCATCGAAGAGACCCTGGGGGCCCTGGATGAGCTGGTCAAGGAAGGCAAGGTTCGCCATGTGGGCCTGTCGAACGAGACGCCATGGGGCACCATGGAGTACCTGCGCTTGTCCCGCGAGAACGGCTGGCCCCGTGTAGTGTCTATCCAGAACCCATACAGTTTGCTGAACCGCTCGTTCGAAGCGGGGCTGGCGGAGTTTGCCCACCGTGAGGGCACCGGGTTGCTGGCGTATTCACCGCTGGCGTTCGGCATGCTGACCGGAAAGTATCTGGGTGGCAAGTGGCCGGAAAAGGCGCGGCTGACCCTGTATGAACGTTTCAGCCGCTACACCGGAGAGCGCGCTGCTGATGCCACCCGGGCCTATTGCGAGCTGGCGCACCAGAACGGTTTGTCGCCCGCCCAGATGGCGCTGGCCTGGGTCAACAGTCGGGAATTCGTAACCAGTAATATTATCGGGGCTACCAGCATGGAGCAGCTGAAAGAGAATATCGGGTCGGCCGATATCAGCCTCAGCAGGGACCTGGTTGAGGCGATCGAGGCCATTCACGCCGAGTTTACCTACCCGTGCCCCTGAGCCGGCTTTGATGAAATGTTACAGAATGCAAAATAACTGATCATTTCTTGACAAAAAAGCGGCACAAATGCGCCAGTTTGCTGGCGCATTTGTGTGCAATTTCACATCATTTTCACGGATAATGACTAGACTTTTGTACAGTAGCCTTTTGGCCAATTTAATCTGTTCGGGTCTGTAATGTTGTCATGATTATCCGTCTGTTCCTGCTCCTTCTTGTGCTTAACCTGGTTGCCTTCGCAGTGCGCGCAGAGGCTGCCGAGCCGGTGTTGTACGAGCCAATACTGTCGGATCGCATGATGGCGGAGCGCGACGGCTCCATGTCGCCCGAAGACATCTACGAATTCCAGGAGTGGATATCCGGCGATTCTGACCAGGACCGGAACGACGCCCTGGCCGCTATCGGTTCCAGGTTGCTGAGCCTGAGCCTGATTCGCACCCGCAGTTCCGGCAACAGCTATGCGTCGGACGGTGCCCAGCCGGACCACGGTGTTGCCCTGCTCAACGAAGGCGCCAGCCTGAATCTGCGCTGGAACTTCTGATCCCTCCACAAAATATCCACAAAATCCCCTGATCTGACGCATTGTCAGGCTTCTTTGCTCGTGTGATCATCACGGCGGTTGAGATTCTCATCTAACGAGGAGCCGGAGATGACCGAGCAGAACGGAATCTATTCCGATAGCGCTGATGCCTGTGTTGACCGAGTTATTGCGCGGGTAGGCAAGCAGATCACCCTCGGATTGCCGCTCGGGCTGGGCAAGCCTGTCCGCTTTGTAAATGCCCTGTACCAGCGTGCCAAGGATGACCCCGAAATCCAGCTGCATATTGTGACTGCCTTGTCTCTGCTGGCGCCGGAAGGCAGCTCCTCGCTCGAACGGCGGTTTATGGGCCCCTTTGCCCGGCGCCTGTACGGGAATATCCCCGACCTGGCCTACGCCCGGGACGTGACTCATAACCGGCTGCCCGAAAACGTGACGGTCTCTGAATTCTTCTTCAAGGCCGGCAGCTACCTGCACAACAAGGGCCAGCAGCGCAACTACGTGTGTACCAACTACACCCACGCGGTGCGGGACCTTATGGCCCTGGGGATCAATGTGATCGGTCAGCTGATGGCGCCGGGGGATGCCCATGGCCGGCCGGGGGAGCTGAGCTTCAGTTGTAACCCGGATCTGACGCTCGATATTCTGCCGCTGATGCGGGAGCGGGAAGCCCGGGGCACCGCCGTGGCGATGGTGGCGGAGGTGAACCGTAATCTGCCGTGGTTCGGGCACCATTCCGCTGTGTCTGAGCATGAGTTCGATGTGATCCTGGCCCATGCCGGGCCCGACTATGATCTGTTCCCGGCCCCCCAGATGGCGGTCAGCCCGGCCGATCAGATCATCGGGTTCTACGCCAGTGCTCTGCTCAAGGATGGTGGCACACTGCAGGTAGGCATCGGCTCTCTGGGTGCGGCCCTGGTGCACAATGCGATTCTCCGCCATCACAGCAACGAAGCCTGGCAAGCGGTGTATGACCACCTGCGGGTAGCCGAGGAATTTCCCGTGGCCACCGAGTATGGTGGCACCGGGCCCTTCGAGCAGGGACTGTATGGTTGCAGCGAGATGATGGTGGACGGCTTTCTTTACCTGATGCAGGAGGGCATCCTCAAACGGGAAGTGTTTGACGACGCCCGCTTACAGGGACTGATTAACCGTGGCGAGCTCGGCCGCCAACCCTCCCTTGAGATGCTGGATACCTTGCTGAAAGACGGTTTGATCGAATCGCCCCTGAGGGCCCGGGATCTGCAGTGGCTGATACGCTACGGGGTTATCCGTTCCGGTATCGAACTGCGGGGCGGGCGGCTGGTAATTGATGAGCAGCTGTCGGTTCAGGCGGATCTGGCCGATGCGGAATCCCGCAAGGCGCTGGCGGAATATGCACTGGGCCCGGGGCTGGCTGGTGGCATTGTTATGCACGGCGGTTTCTATGTGGGGCCAGAGAAGTTTTACCAGGCGTTGCGGGATCTGCCTCAGGAGCAGCGGGACCGCGTGAGCATGACCAGCGTGAGATACATCAACCACCTGTATGACCACCGGTTCGGCAATCAGGAGTTGAAAACGGCCCAGCGGGTACACAGCCGCTTTATCAACTCCACCATGATGTACACCCTCAGTGGTGCCGCGGTGTCAGACGGGCTTGATGATGGCCGGGTTGTCAGCGGAGTGGGTGGCCAGTACAACTTTGTTGCTATGGCCCATGAGCTGCCCGGAGCCCGGTCCATCCTGGCCCTGCGCTCCACCCGGGTGTCTCATGGTGAAACCGTCTCCAATATCGTATTCAACTACGCCCATTGCACGATCCCCCGCCATCTGAGAGATATTGTGATTACCGAGTATGGCATTGCGGATTTGCGGGGCCAGTGCGACGAGCAGGTGATGCTGAGGCTGATCCGCATTGCCGATACCCGCTTCCAGGATGGGTTGCTGAAGCAGGCGAAGAAGGCTGGCAAAGTGCGCCAGGACTTCAAAATCCCCGCCCACTGGCGCAACAACACGCCCGAGGCGGTACGCGATGCCATGAAAGCGGCGGGCGAGGGGGACTGGTTCCCGGCCTTCCCGTTTGGTCGGGATTTCACCGACGAAGAGTTGACACTGGGGAAAGCCCTTAGGGGGCTGAAGGCCGCAACGGCCTCCCGCCGTGGTAAACTCCGCACCCTCTGGCAGGCCCTGCGGGCCGAGGATGAAGAAGGTCGCTACCAGGCGCTGCTTGAGCGTATGGCATTGCAGCGGCCCTCCGGACTGCGGGAAAAACTTGACCGCAAACTGGTGATCCTTGGCCTGAAACGCCTGGAAACTCCGACACCGACAGGAAAATCGAAAAACTGATGCAAGCTGAAACCCCGCAAGAGAAGCCGGAAGTCTTTACTGTCCACTACGTGTTGAAAAACCGTATCGGGGAGCTGGTGGACACCTCCGAGGGCAGCGAACCTCTGCACTTCCTCTATGGTACGCCGGAGATCATCGACGGTATCCAGAAGGCGGTGAAAGATCGCAAGGTAGGCGACTGTCTGGAAGTGACGATTCCGCCGGAAATGGCCTATGGCGAGTACCGCGACGATCTGGTGCGCACGGTGCCCCGCACTCTGTTTGAGGGTGTAGAGCAACTGGAAGTGGGCATGCGCTTCCAGACCAACTCCGGCGAGGAAGCCCAGGTGGTGCAGGTGGCGGCTATCGACGGCAACCTGGTGAAGGTGGATGCCAACCATCCGCTGGCAGGCTTTACCCTGTACTTTGATCTCGAAATTGTCGGTCGCCGGGAAGCGACGGAAGACGAGATAGCCCAGGGCCGCCCGCTGTTCTGACGGGCAGTTCCGGCGGTGTTTCGAACTCGCCGGAATGAATTCTTTTCAGGCCGTCGCCGATATCCCGGTGAATCTGGAGGGTCAGGTCGTTGATGGGGCCTTCAGGCATCACCGGGGGATGAAACAGGATTTCGATCCGGGCCGGTGGTTGCCGGAGCAGGCGCATCAGGTGGTGGTGAAAACTGTCGTCGCCGACAAATGGCGCGAGCGGGTCTGGCCGCTGGTCCCGGCGGTAACCGATGGTGACCGGTTGGATCGGAACGCCCGCTTCTTTCGCCGCGCTGAGCAGCAGGCCATGCATTGGCAGTACCGCAAGCCCGGAGCTGGTGGTGCCTTCGGGGAATACCAGCACAGATTCGCCAGCCTGCAGGTGTTCCGCAATCGCCCCTTTGATGCGCCGGGCCTGGCCTCCCCCTCGTTTGATAAACAGTGTGCCCGCATGGCGCGCCAGCCAGCCGATTACGGGCCAGTTGCCCACTTCCGCCTTGGAAAGAAACCGCACAGGGGTAATGCTGCCCAGGGCAGGAATGTCTGACCAGCTGATGTGATTGGCTACATACAGGGCATTGCCCCTGATTGGCTGGCCGTGTACCTGCACCTGCCACCCTAAGCATTGGCATGCCCTGCGGAAACAGAACCTGGCCCAGGGGTTTTTGTCGATGGGCTGATTCCGCAGCCGGTCTGCCAGTTTCAGCGCGGTCGCCAGCAAGCAGACACACAACAGAAACACGGTGAAGGCCGTCAGCCGGGTGATCAGGCGAATCCCGCTCATAACATGCCCTCCAGTGTTGTTTGCCTCAGGCCGGCTTGCGCAGGAAATGCCGGCTGTAACGCCCGGCCAGGTTGCTGACTTCCAGTAGCACCAAAACATCTGCGCACCGGAATTCCGGGTCCCAGCAGGGTTCGCCGCAGACCTTGGCGCCCAGGCGCATGTAGGCCCGGATCAGGGCGGGGATGTCTTCGGCTTTATGGGTTTCCGGATGCGTCAGGTGGGGCAGGGGGCGCAACGGCGTAACCCGGCACTCCGGCGCAGATAAATATTGCTGCTGCAGGTGTTGGGCAATGCGCCAGGCCCGGCCGCCACCGTCCGCCATGCTGATGCTGGCACAGCCGATCAGGTAGTCGACCTGCCTTGCGGTCAGGTACTCGGCAATGGCCGCCCACAACAAGGTTATGGTGCCGCCATTGCGGTAATCCGGGTGCACACAGGTACGGCCCAGCTCGGCCATGGCACCGGGTAACTCGCCCAGTGCGGCCAGGTCAAACTCCCCGGCGGAGTAGAATCCGCCGATGGCGGCCGCGTTCTGCTGGTGCAGGATTCGGGTGGTGGCAACAGGCTCGCCGGTGTCTTCGTCCGTGACGATCAGGTGATCACACACCGCGTCGTAGGCATCGGTATCCAGACCCGGAACCGTGGCGCCCAGGTCGCTGCCGTATTCCTCGGAAAACACCCGGTAACGCAGGCGCTGGGCGGCCTCTACCTGGACGGGGCTGCGGGTCAGGCTGATTTTCAGGTTACGGCCGCGGCGTGGTTGCGGGCGTGCGGTTTGTGCGGTCATAGCGTTGCCTCTGTGTTTCTTTTTAAGGTCAAGGCTATGAACCGGGTATGACAGCCCGGTGACTTCCCGGTGACGTGTCTGTGACAGGCTTCAGGATCTGTCGTAAAAGTGGAACTGTGTCACAGGCCGTAACTCCCTGATGGTTCCATGTATATTTCTGAATAGCATGTATAATTGCTGTAACTGAACGTTGCCTGTATTGTCGGGGTTACAACCCCGAAACCCCGATTACATAAAAACAGAGATGGATGGCGTGGAACAGACAAACGAGAGTTGGCGAATCCTGATCGTAGAGGATGATCTGCGGCTGGCGGATCTTACCCGCGAGTACCTCGAGAGCAATGGCCTTGCGGTCTCTCTGGAAACCCACGGTGGTGCCGCCGTTGAGCGTATTCGTAATGAGCAGCCGGACCTTGTGGTTCTCGATCTGATGCTGCCCGGCGAAGACGGTCTGTCGATTTGCCGCCGGGTGCGGCCATACTATTCCGGGCCGATCATCATGCTGACAGCCCGTACCGATGACCTCGACCAGGTGCTTGGCCTGGAGATGGGTGCTGACGATTACATCGGCAAACCGGTTCAGCCCCGGGTTCTGCTGGCCCGGATCCGGGCCATGCTGCGTCGGCTAGAGAGCACGCCTATAGCTGCCGAGGAAGGCTCCGGTGAAGAGCCGGTGCGGTTGCAGTTTAATGATCTGATGGTCGACCGCTCTATGCGCGAGGCCTGGCTGAATGAACAGAGTATTGACCTGACCAGCGCCGAATTCGACCTGTTGTGGCTACTGGCCAGCAATGCCGGCCGGGTATTGAGCCGGGAAGAGATATTCACCGCGCTGCGGGGCATCGAATACGATGGCCAGGACCGTTCGATAGATGTCCGGGTATCCCGCATCCGCCCGAAAATCGGGGATGACCCGATTCACCCGCGCCGGATCAAGACTGTGCGCAGCAAAGGCTACCTGTTTGTGAAGGAAGCCTGACCGCCCGAGGTGCCGCCCGTTCCGGGTGGCACCGATTGCCAGGGTTAGTTTCCATGCCCCTGAAGTACTTCCTGAAAATCTACGCTCGACTGGTGGCCATCACGGCTGCAGTGCTGGTGCTGTGTGTACTGTTGTTTAACGGTATCAACTCGGTGCGTACCCAGTACTGGCATGAGCATGCTGCCGAGCCTTTGATGCGCTGGCTGGCGGCCGTCCCTGAACCTGCCGGGCAATACCACTGGATGCCCTCCCTGTTTGGCTTGCAAACCTTGATGCCGGAGCAGCTGGCCGGTCAGCCGGTGCTGGCCGAGCGCCTGGCCTATGGTCAGGTGGTGGCGGAACCTGCAGATACCGGCTACCGCTTCTATGTGCGCGCCGGGGATGGCAGCATTCTGAGCCTGGCCATGGAGCAGACCTATCCGGAGTTGACCCGGGCACTGGCGTTGCTGGTGCGCTGGCACCTGAATAATGCGGGCCCGGAGCAGCAAGGTGCGGTAGCCGAAGAACTCGGCCAGTTGCTGAATGTGACCATTGAGGCTGTGCAGACACCGGAGCAGGTTCCGGATCAGTCCGTCTTGCAGGATCTGGGAGACCGGGGTTTTGCCGTGTTTCATGAGGGGCGCCGGGCCCGGGTATTGCTCCGGTTGTCTGAGGGCGACCTGGTTCTGATGGCCATGCCGGCTTCGTTCAATCCCTGGGGCTGGCCCATTGTGGTGCTGTTGGCTTCGGTTATCGGCGGTGTGCTGGCTCTGGGGCTGTACCTTGGTATGCGCTTCGTTGACGGACGCCTGCGCAAGGTAGAGGCCGTGGCCGTGCGTATTGCCCGGGGCGAGATGGGCGCCCGGGTGGAGTCAGGAGCCGGTACTCTGGTGGCCCGGCTGGCGACTTCGTTCAACGGCATGGCGGAGCATATACAGCGGCTGGTGCAGGTGCAGCGGGAAATGATTCATGCCGTATCGCACGAACTGAGAACGCCGGTAGCCCGTATCCGCTTCGGGGTCCAGATGATCGAGTCTGCCAGTTCGCGAGAGGCACTGGAAAAGCAGTTGTCGGGCATCGATGGCGACATTCAGGAACTGGATGAACTGATTGACGAAATTCTTACCTACGCCCGGCTGGAACAAGGCGGGCCGGTATTCAGCCTGCGGGAAGATTCGGTTACCGATATAGTGCGGCAGGTGGCGGAAGAGCAAAGGGTGATCCGCGAAGGCATCGTGATTGAATGCCGTATTGACGAGGCCTCTGAGCGCTGGGCACTGGCGGATATGGAACCCCGTTATATCCACCGGGCCATCCAGAACCTGGTGGGCAACGCGGCCCGTTACGCTGAACGCAGGGTGCTGGTGAACTGCCAGCTGGATGCAGACACCTGTCGTATCGATGTGGAAGACGATGGCCCTGGCATTCCTGAACAGGACTGGGAGAAAGTGTTTACCGCCTTTGCCCGGCTGGATGACAGCCGCACCCGCACCTCCGGCGGCTATGGTCTGGGGCTTTCTATCGTTCGCCGCATTCTCTATTGGCATGGTGGGCAGGCGTTTGTCGGGCGCAGCGACGAGTTGGGCGGTGCCCGGTTCAGCCTGGTCTGGCCGCGCAGAAAAACGCCAGATTCCGTTTTGTGAACCAGTGCTCGCTGCCTCACCAGATGTAACAAACCTCTACAGAACCGCTACTGAACCCGTGGGGCGGCTGGTCAATAATCGAAAACGTAAGGGATGACTTTTGAGGTTGTAGTTCTTACGAACTTTCCTTGTTTCATTCGTCATTTGAGGGCCGGTCTTTTCCGGCCCTTTTTTTTACTTGCGGTTTTTGTCCCTCGTATCCGTTCCCCTCCATACAGTCGCGGCTGGTAGAATCTCCTGAAAACAACAGGAGAGTTCGATGTCCCGTTATCTCTTAGCCATTGATCAGGGCACCACCAGTTCCCGAGCGATTGTCTTTAACGAAACCGGTAGCCAGGTGGCCGTGGCCCAGCAGGAGTTTCACCAATACTTTCCAAAAGATGGCTGGGTCGAGCACGATGCCCGGGAAATCTGGGACAGCACGCTGGCGGTGTGTCGGGGTGCCCTGGAAAAGGCTGGCGTACAGGCGGCAGA
>CAYUNQ010000008.1:8960-12573 GCA_964446185.1 uncultured Marinobacter sp.
ACCTGGCGGGTATCGGCATTACCAACCAGCGGGAAACCACCATCATCTGGGACCGGAAAACCGGCGAGCCGATCCACCACGCCATTGTCTGGCAGGACCGGCGCACAGCTTCTTTGTGCACCAAGTTGCGGGCTGACGGCTACGAATCGCTGGTGGTGGACCGCACCGGATTGCTGATAGACCCTTACTTCTCTGCTACCAAGATTGCCTGGCTGCTGGATAACGTTGAAGGTGCCCGGCAGCGGGCAGAGGCAGGCGAGCTGGCGTTCGGTACGGTAGACAGCTGGCTGCTCTGGAACCTGACCAAGGGTGAAGCCCATCGGACAGACGCCACCAACGCTTCCCGAACGGCCCTGTTCAATATCCACACCCAGGATTGGGATGACGAGCTCCTGAAGCTGTTCCGGGTGCCTGCTGCGTTGATGCCCGAGGTGCTCGACAGCGCGGATGACTATGGCCAGACCGCAGAGGAATGGCTAGGGGCAGCGGTACCGGTAGCCGGCATTGCCGGTGACCAGCACGCGGCTCTGATCGGCCAGGCCTGCTTTGAGCCCGGTATGGCCAAGAGTACCTATGGCACCGGCTGTTTCCTGATGCTCAATACCGGCGACAAGGCCCTGCGTTCGGAAAACCGGCTGCTGACAACCATGGCTTACCGGCTCAACGGCAAGCCCTGCTACGCCATTGAAGGCAGTATCTTTGTGGCCGGCGCCGCTATGCAGTGGTTGCGGGACGGTTTACAGCTGATCTCCCATGCCAGCGAATCCACCGGCCATGCCGAGACCGTAGGTGCCGACAATGCGGTTTACCTGGTGCCGGCCTTCACCGGGTTGGGGGCACCTCACTGGGACCCGAATGCCCGCGGCGCTATTCTGGGGCTGACCCGGGATACCGGTATTGCAGAAATCGTGACTGCCGGCCTGCAATCTGTGTGTTACCAGACCAAAGACCTGGTGCGTGCCATCCGTAATGATGGCGCCCGGCTGGAGTCTTTGCGGGTAGATGGTGGCATGGCGGTGAACGACTGGGTGATGCAGTTCCTGACCGACATCCTCAATGTGCCGGTAGACCGGCCCCGGGTGACTGAAACCACGGCCTTGGGCGCTGCCTACCTGGCCGGGCTGCAGACCGGCGTGTTCGAGAGCCTGGAGCAAATTACCG
This sequence comes from uncultured Marinobacter sp., assembly GCA_964446185.1. Lineage (GTDB taxonomy): Bacteria > Pseudomonadota > Gammaproteobacteria > Pseudomonadales > Oleiphilaceae > Marinobacter. Next base: position 10,122 of record CAYUNQ010000008.1, read on the forward strand.
GAATGTGGGAGTGCGAGCGCCAGTTCCGGCCCGATATGAAGCCGGCGCTGAGGGAATCCCTCTATGCCGGCTGGCTGGATGCTGTGGAGCGGGTGTGCAATAACTGAGCGCGACCGGCCGGCTCAGGCGGTGCGCTCAAAGGCGATCAGGTGGTCGGCCTCTACCCGCACCGGTACCTGTTCGCCGATGTGGAAGTCCAGGTGGCTGCGGAACAGGGCCTCGAATTCGGTGTCTTCCGAGCACCGGAAGCGGTACAGGGTAGAGGTGCCGGCAAAGGTTTTCTCTACCACTTTGGGCTTCAGGTCCGAGTGTTCATCGTAAACGATGTCATCGGGACGGATGAGTACGTCTAACAGGGTACCCTGCTGCCATTTGTAGGCCCGGTTACCGTGAATGATGCCCAGTTCGGATTCGATGGTATCCGGCCCCAGCGCTGTGCCGGGAATGAACCCACCCTGACCAACGAAACTGGCCACGAAGCGGTTGGCCGGTTCATGGTAGAGGTTGTAGGGTACGTCCCACTGCTGGATCTGTCCGCTCTGAAGTACCGCAATCTGGTCGCACATGGCGAACGCTTCCTGCTGGTCGTGGGTGACCAGAATGGCGCTGATACCGAGGGTTTTCAGAATTTCCCGGACATCCAGGCTGAGCCTGCGGCGCAGATCGGTATCCAGGTTGGAGAAGGGTTCATCCAGCAGGATCAGGGTCGGCTCCGGTGCCAGCGCCCGGGCCAGTGCCACCCGCTGTTGCTGGCCGCCAGACAGCTGGTGCGGGTAGCTGTCAGCCAGGTCCTGCAGGTGCACCAGATTCAGCAGTTCCATCACTTTCTGGCGGCGTTCTGCCTTGTTCAGGTCTTTCAGGCCAAAGCCCACGTTATCGGCAATGGTCAGGTGCGGAAACAGGGCGTAGTCCTGGAATACCATGCCGATCTTGCGCTTTTCCGGCGCCAGGGTGCGGCCGGGCAGGCTGATGGCCTGGCCCTGAAGCTGGATCTCGCCATGGTTGATGGGCAAAAAGCCGGCCAGCGCCCTCAGGATGGTGCTTTTGCCGCAGCCGCTGGGGCCCAGCAGGCAACCGATGTCACCGTGGCTGAGGGCAAAGCTCACATCCCGTACTACGGAGTCGCCACCGTAGCCGCAGGACAGGTTGTTCACTTCCAGTAACCAGCCGGGTGCCGGTGCCGGTGTATTAACCATGGATCAGTCCAGACGGTTCAGAATGAGGAATTCGAGCAGGGCTTTCTGGGCGTGCAGGCGGTTTTCGGCTTCATCCCACACCACAGAGCCGGGATGCTCCATCATATCGGCGGAAATCTCTTCACCCCGGTGGGCCGGCAGACAGTGCATGAACAGCGCGTCTTTGTTGGCTATCGCCATCAGGGCGGGATTGATCTGGTAATCCCGGAACGCCTGTTCCCGGGCTTTCTGTTCGGCTTCCTGGCCCATTGAGGCCCAGACATCGGTCACCAGCAGGTCGGCGCCGGTGGCTGCCTCGGCGGGGGTGCGGTACACCGTCACCCGGTCGGAATGCGCTGCCAACAGTGTTTCGTCCGGTTCGTAGCCTTCAGGGCAGGCGACGTTCAGGTGGAAATCGAACTGGGCGGCAGCGTTGATGTACGAGTGGCACATGTTATTGCCATCACCGATCCAGGCCACGGTAGCGCCCTTGATGCTGCCCCGGTGTTCCCGGTAGGTCTGCATGTCGGCCAGCAACTGGCAGGGGTGGAAGTCGTCGGTCAGGGCATTGATGACCGGCTTGCTGGAGGCAGCGGAAAAACGCTCCACGGTTTCATGAGCGAATGTACGTATCATCACCGCATCCACCATGCTGGAGATCACGATGGCAGAATCTTCGATCGGCTCGCCCCGGCCCAGCTGTGTATCACGGGGTGACAGGAACATGGCAGAACCGCCCAGCTGGGCCATGCCCGCTTCGAAAGACACCCGGGTACGGGTGGATGATTTTTCGAAGATCATCGCCAGGACTTTGTTTTTAAGGGAATCTCTGACGTTACCCGCGCGCCAGTCCCGACGAAGCCGGGAGGCATGGTCCAGCAGATCTTCAAGTTCGCTGGTGGACATGTCGTTCAGTGTCAGAAAATGTCTTACTGCCATGGAAGGCCCCTTCAAGGAAACTCCGGAACGGATTGGTTCTGAAAAGGGCATCAAGTCTAGCCCTTCACAACCTCTATGACAACGCCGCCCCGCTGGCACTTGCTCAGGATCATCAGGCCTGGCTTGGTGTGGACTCGGGCAGGTGTGTACAATACCAGCCAGAGCCGGAATGCGGCGCCCACTTATTTCAATCCGAGGTGTATGTTCATGGACATCAACGAAACCATCAAAAGCCAGCTTGAAGAGAACCCGGTCATTCTGTACATGAAGGGTACCCCCCAGGCTCCGCAATGCGGCTTTTCCTCCCGTACTGTTCAGGCCCTGATGGCTTGTGGCGA
>CAYUNQ010000008.1:12583-25887 GCA_964446185.1 uncultured Marinobacter sp.
CTGTTCCTGTCCTACCTTGCGATAGAATTTATTGAGAACAAGGCCGGCGAAAAATCTCTCGGCTACATTGACCGCTCCGGCAAGTGGGGCCCCGCCATCGGGGGCGCGCTCGGGCTCGTTCCGCAATGCGGCTTTTCCTCCCGTACTGTTCAGGCCCTGATGGCTTGTGGCGAGCGGTTTGCTTTCGTGAACATCCTGGATAACCAGGAGCTGCGTGAAGCCCTGAAAATCTATTCCAGCTGGCCGACCTATCCGCAACTGTACATCAAAGGCGAGCTGCTGGGCGGTTGCGACATCGTTCTGGAAATGGCTGAGAGCGGCGAGTTGGCGAAAGTGGTTAAAGATGCCGTGAAGCAGGCCGAAGCCTGAACTGATCCTCAGGTCCGTTTCGGGGTGAACACCAGTCTCACCTCGAAGCGGTCCGATTTTTCTCCCTCCGGCTCCGGATAGGGGCTGGCTGCCAGGGCGGCACGGTAGGCCGCTTCGTCGATTCGCTGTATTCCCGTTGATTTGATCACCCGGGCCCGGGTCAGGGCGCCGCTGGGCAGTATCGTCAGTTCCAGCTCCATGCTCACTTTTTCTGCAAGTTGCGAGATGGCAGGTACCCGCTGCTGGTCCAGTTGTTCGGCCAGGTGGGTGGCCAGCAGCATCAGGTAAGGATCGTGATCTGCCGGGGACTCGCTGGTGCGGGCGATGGTCTCGGTAGCCTCCTGTTTTCCGGTGCGCGGGGCGGACTCGGTGCTCGGAGTGCTGGCCGGGGCGGGTGCTGGCTGGGGGCTCGGTGCCGGTGCCGGCTGCTGTTGTGCCGGGGCCGGTTCAGGCAGCTGTTCAGGTTGTGTTATCGGTTTTGCCGGGGCGGTTGTGCTGATTACTTCGGGCGCAGCTGGAACCTCAAACTCCGGGTGTCGGGGTGGTTGGGCGCTGTTGCTGGCAGGTGCGCTGGCGGCTGTGGCATCGGACGGAGCGGTTGCCAGGCGGAAAACCAGGCGGTGGCTGAGCTCCCGGGCCTCCTGCAAAGGCGCAGGGAGGCCGGCGAGCAGCAGTGTGTGGGCCATAAACGCCAATGAGAGCGCCAGCACCATTCGGTAGGATGCCGGCGTTGCCGGTGCAAGTGGTGCTTTTTCCGGCATTGCTATCAGGCGGTCTTTGAGCGCAGGCTGCCAACCATTGCGTTAAGCGCGCGATCGATCAGCGCACCCTGTTCAAGCAGGGTTAACCGGCCTCTGCGCATTTCGTGCGCCAGCTCTACCCGGGTTTTCTCGATCACTTTCAAGCCCATGCGATTCACGAAGACAAAACAATCCGCCTCTTCAATGATGGCAGACAGTTTGCAGCGGAAGCAGGTTCCGTTCACCAGGCTGAACTCTACCCAGTTGCCGGTTTCCAGCTTGTCGAGCTGGCTGACAAACTCGGCGATGGCGGCATCGTCCAGTTCCTGCTGGTATTCCGCGCTGGAGTGTAGCGGGATGGCTTCTGAGGGAGCGGGTTCCTGCTCCTTGCGGGTCTTGATGTAGGAGTTGGTCCGGAAGGCATCGGCCAGTTCATGCTTGAGATTGCCCATCATCTGGTCAAGCCGGTTGGCGTTGTACGACACTTCTTCGAGTCCGGTGCGCAGGGTTTTCAGGAGCCCTGGAACCACCCGCACCCATTGGTCGCGCTCTTCATCTTCCTCGTGGGGGTGCAGGCACCAGATCAGGTCGTCGACCACCTTGACGGTTTCCTGCCAGCGGTGTTCGATATCGTCCCGCAGATAGGCCAGGAACATTACCCGGCTCCAGCCGTGCACCAGGATATCGTGTGCTGATTCGGGAAGGTCGTAGCGCGCGACTTTTTCTTTCAGCAGGCGGTCAACGGCTTCCTGGGCTTTCTGGGATTTGATGCGGCCGCGCTCGGATTCCCGGGTGCGTTGCTCAACCAGTGATGCCTTGCGGTTTTCCCGATCCAGAAACTGTTCAAACTCCCGGTTCAGGGTTTCGAACAGGCTGATATCGCCCTCGAATTCGTCAAGAATGCGCTGCACCACCGTGTGAATCTGGTCATAGAGCTTGTCGCGGCCTTTCTCGTCACTGCTGCTCCAGCCAATGCCGGCCCTGGCCAGCGAGTTCAGCAGCTTGCGGGCAGGGTGGGTGGTTTTGCTGAAGAAGCTCTTGTCTTTGATCACGACCTTCAGAATCGGTATCTGCAGGCGGCTGATCAGCACCTGTACCGGTGACGACAGGTTGTAATCATCCAGAATGAATTCGAACAACATGGAAACCAGGTTGATCAGGTCTTCGTCGACCTCACTCAGGGCAACTTGCTTGTTGCCTTGCGCGGCGTTCCGGGCAATCAGTCCCTGAACAATCTGTCGCAGATCTAAGGTGATGGGTTCACCACTGCTGAGGTCGCCGGATTCTGGCCAGGCCTGCTGTGCCGGCAGGGCACCGAGCAGGTCGATCAGTTCATGGGCGCCAATCACCCGGATGGACGAATCTGTGCGGCGCGTTGCCGTGCCGGTGTTACTTCGTTGCGCGGCCAGCATTTGCCGGATCTGTTCAAACAGGACCGAGTCTTCGGCGCTGGCCTGATAGCTGGCCTCCTGCTCTGGTTGCGCACTGGACTGGTCGCTAGTCCCGATGGCCGCCTTTTTCTGTTGGCCGGGTTTACCGTGGTAGCGGAAGTTGGGAATGATGCCGGCCTGAATCAGGATGCGGTTGGCTTCATCCAGCAGCATGCCGAGGTTGGATACCACGTAACGGTCGAACTGTTTGAGCACAATAAGCCGCTCACGGATCTGGATTTCCAGTACCTGGATAGCTTCGGTAAAGGCGCTGCAGATATGCTCGGGCGCCATTGGGTTTACCGGCGCGGCTTCGGTGGCGTCCGGGTAGACTTCGGTAAACCTGGCCTGAAGCTGTAACAGGGAGCCCTGGAAGTGGGCTTTCGCCTTGCTGATCATGGCGTTCAGTGCGACCTGCTCTTCCAGGTCGTCGTCGCCGACAAGTGCCAGGGTGTCGGCTGAGGCTGGCTGGAGGGTGTCATCGATGCCGGGTTGGCTGGAGGCTGACGGGGCCGAGAAAAAACGGGCTACAGCATTCTGGAAGTGGCGCTCGACACCTTTGCGCTTGATGCGGATTTCCCGCATGGCCTCAAAGTAACGGTTTTGTTCGTTATTACTTCGGGAATTATTGGCCAGCTCAAAAAGGGAGTCGTCGACGGCATCGAACGCTCCCTGAAGTAAATCGCCCAACCCCGCGACAACGGTGTCGCGGATGCGGGCAACCTCCGGCGGCACCGGGCGGGTGCTTGCCGCTTCCCTGTGTTCACGGAGGTAATGTATGCCGGACTGCTTGTTCATGGCCGACTCCTGTTTACGCCTTAACCGGATACATGACCGAGCTGGATAGTTCTCTTTTCTGATTTTGGTTAAATTTAGCGCATTTTACTTCGGAATGACATGGTTAATCATCATTCCGGGTTCCCCGTCAGAAACTGGCGTGGCGTCGTTTCTTTTTCTTGGGGTGGACAATGGCCGCCTTCACAACGTTGTCTTTGATCTGCAGCACCTCGACCCGGTGGCCGTCCACCTTCAGGCAAACGTTGGTATCCGGGATGTTCTCCAGGGTTTCGGTGATCAGGCCGTTCAGTGTTTTCGGGCCGTCGGTGGGCAGCTTCCAGCCCAGAGCCTTGTTGATGAAACGCACCGCCGCGCCGCCATCAATAATAAAGGTGCCGTTGTCCTGGGGGATGATGTCCATGGAGGTGGAAGCAAAGTCAGTGGTGAATTCGCCGACAATTTCCTCAAGGATGTCTTCCAGTGTTGCCAGGCCCAGAACGTCCCCGTATTCATCCACGACAATGCCGAACCGGCGCCGACCTTTCTGAAAATTCAGCAGCTGGGTGTTCAGTGGCGTGCTTTCGGGAACAAAGTACGGCTCTTTGCACAGTTCCAGAATCATCTCTTTGCTGATGTCTTCCTGCTGCAGCAGGCGGGCAGCGCTGCGCAGGTGCAGGATGCCCTGGATGTTATTGATGTCGCCGCTGAATACCGGCAGCCGGGTGTGCTGGCTGGCTTTCAGTTGCCGCACGATGGCATCGGTGTCGTCTTCCAGGTCGATGCCCACCACTTCGTTCCGGGGCACCATGATGTCGTTCACGGTGACATTGTCCAGGTCCAGGATGCTGACCAGCATGTCTTTGTGCTTGGCCGGAATCAGGGCGCCCGCCTCGTTCACCACGGTGCGCAGTTCTTCCCGGCTCAGGTGGTCCTGTGAGGCCTGGGCTGACGATACGCCGAGCAGGCGCAGGATGATGCCGGTAAACAGGTTGACGGCCCATACCAGCGGGTAAAGGATTTTCAGCAGTGGTCCCAGGATATGGCTGGCGGGGAAGGCTATTTTTTCCGGGAACAGGGCGGCCAGGGTTTTTGGTGTGACCTCGGCAAAAATCAGGATAACGATGGTCAGCATGACGGTGGCAATGGCGATGCCGGCATCGCCCCACACGCGGATGGCGATCACCGTGGCAATGGATGAGGCAAAGATGTTCACGAAGTTGTTGCCGATCAGGATGACGCCGATCAGCTGGTCGGTGCGATTGAGCAAATTCTGCGCCCGGCGTGCGCCCTTGTGACCGCTTTTCACCATGTGCTTCAGGCGATAGCGGTTCAGGGACATCATCCCGGTTTCGGAGCTGGAAAAGAAGGCCGACAGTATAATCAGGCCGACGAGGAGGATGAACAGCGCCGTGAGCGATGTTTCGTTCAAAAGAGGAACCCTTGCGTTGACGATAAGTTGCGAAAATAGGGGGTATGGATTGCCAGTGTCAAGCGGTTTTCAGGGGTCAGAGGCCCCTGTGGAACAGCAGCTCGAGCACGAATTTGCTGCCATAGAAGGCCATCATCAGCAGGGCGCAGCCGGCCAGGGTCCAGCGGCTGGCAGTCATGCCGCGCCAGCCCTTGGTGTAGCGGCCCACCAGCAGGCCGACAAACACGGCCAGGGAAAGCATGGAGAACAGGGTTTTATGGGCCAGGTCCTGGGCGAACAGGTCTTCGATAAACAGGGCGCCGGTAACAATGGCCAGGGTGAGCAGGACCACGCCGGCCCAGACCAGTTCAAATAACAGTGATTCCATGGTCTGCAGCGGTGGCAGGTTTCGCGCCAGCAGGCTGCTGTAGTTCTGTTTTAACTGGCGGTTCTGGAAATACAGCAAGGCTGCTTGGATGGCGGCCAGGGTAAACAAGCTGTACGCGGTAATCGACAAGGCGATATGGGACAGCATGCCGTAGCTTTCATCCGGTACCAGGCGGGAGGGCGTGTGGGTGATCAGCCCCAGCACAATGGTAGTGGCGGCAAGGGGGTAGGCGCCAAGGAACAGGCTGGCGACGGGCTTTGTAAGGTTCAGGCCCAGCAGCAGGAAGACAATGAGCCAGGCAATCAGTACGGAGCTTTTGAAAAAGCTGAAATCAAAGCCGCCATCCAGGTGGACTGTCTGGGCAATGAGCAGGCCATGCGCGGTCAGTGCAAGCACGCCGACCAGCGTTGTGATTGCCAGGTTACTCTGCACCTTGCCACGAAAATGCAGGGCCTGCAGGGCAGTGCCGACGCTGTAAAGGAAAAGTGCGGTAACCGCGAGGATCAGCGTTCCCATGACGTCCTTTGTGTTTGCCTTTTAACGTGAAAGCTGCGTGGAGTTGTTCAGAGGCTCCGTAGTCTGGGTATAATGTCGCGATTATGCAACAGGAATCAAGCGGCCGGCGCCGGCTTCTTGATTTGTGTAGACAATTTCTCCGGGGTACGGAAGAGCAACATGTTTGAGAATCTCCAGGACCGGCTATCCGGCAGCTTGCGCAAGATCTCTGGTCAGGCGCGCCTTACCGAAGACAATATCAAGGATACCTTGCGCGAAGTGCGCATGGCCCTGCTGGAAGCCGACGTCGCGCTGCCGGTGGTCAAGGCGTTTATTGAAGGGGTGCGCGAGCGGGCAATCGGGCAGGAGGTCCAGCGCAGCCTGACGCCGGGCCAGGTGTTCGTAAAAGTGGTCCAGCAGGAGCTGGAGCGGGTTATGGGCGAGGGCAACGAGGCCCTCAACCTGTCTACCCGCCCGCCCGCGGTCATCATGATGGCGGGCTTGCAGGGGGCGGGTAAAACCACCACTGTGGCCAAGCTGTCCCGCTTCCTTAAAGAGCGGCACAAGAAATCCGTCATGGTGGTCAGTGCCGATATCTACCGGCCGGCGGCCATCCGGCAGCTTGAAACCCTCGCAGCCGAAGTGGGCGTGGAGTTTTTCCCCAGCACCACCGATCAGGACCCGGTCGACATCGCCAATGGCGCCATTGAGGCTGCCCGTCGCAAACACATTGATGTGGTGATTCTGGATACCGCGGGCCGGCTGCATGTCGATGAAGCCATGATGGGGGAGATCGGTCGCCTGCATAAAGCAGTGGATCCGGTCGAAACCTTGTTCGTGGTCGACTCCATGACGGGCCAGGATGCCGCCAACACGGCCAAGGCGTTTAACGATGCCCTGCCGCTGACCGGCGTGGTGCTGACCAAGACTGACGGTGATGCCCGTGGTGGTGCGGCACTGTCTGTGCGTCACATCACCGGCAAGCCGATCAAGTTCCTGGGTGTGGGCGAGAAGTCCGATGCCCTGGAGCCGTTCTATCCGGATCGCGTGGCATCGCGCATTCTGGGTATGGGCGATGTGCTCTCTCTTATAGAGGAAGCCGAGCGCAAGCTGGACAAAAAGAAGGCCGAGAAGCTTACCCAGAAAATCAAGAAGGGTAAGGGGTTTGACCTGGAGGACTTCCGGGACCAGCTTCAGCAGATGAAGAATATGGGTGGTATTGGTGGCTTGCTGGACAAGTTGCCGGGCATGGGGCAGATGGCTCAGATGGCCCAGGCGCAGGTTAACGACAAGTCCGTTGGCCAGATGGAAGCCATCATCTGTTCCATGACGCCGAAAGAGCGTCGTTACCCGGATGTGATCAATAATTCCCGCAAGCGCCGCATTGCGGCCGGCTCCGGAACCCAGATCCAGGATGTGAACCGTCTGCTCAAGCAGCATAAGCAGATGTCGAAGATGATGAAGAAATTTGGCAAGAAAGGCGGAATGGCCAACATGATGCGTGGTCTTGGTGGTATGATGCCGCCCGGCGGCGGTGGCGGAATGCCTCCGTTTGGCCGTATGTAAAAAGCCTTACATATAAAATGGGGAAACCACGCGTTTCCCTGTTTTCATTGGCGCGTTTTTGACATAGAATAGCGCCCCTTTCGAGTATGGGTCTTCACGCCAGCTGATGACGGCGAGGTGTGAATCGTACAAAGTTCGTACAACAGAACAGGATATTGGTCGAAATGGTAACAATCCGTTTGGCTCGTGGCGGCTCTAAGAAGCGCCCGTTCTACCATCTGACAGTCACTGACAGCCGTAACTCCCGTGACGGCCGGTTCATTGAGCGTGTTGGTTTCTTTAACCCGATCGCCCGCGGTCAGGAAGAGCGTCTGCGCGTTGATCGTGAGCGTGTTGAGTTCTGGCTGGGCCAGGGTGCTCAGACTAGCGATCGCGTTGCCCAGCTGCTCAAGACTGCTGAGTAATTGCAATCTGATACCGAGGTTTGACGGGCATGACGCAGCATCCACAGGAAACTGTGATCGGCCGGATCACCTCGGTATTCGGGGTCAAGGGTTGGCTTAAGGTCTTCTCTTATACAGATCCCAAAGACGGAATACTGAACTACCGCGACTGGACCCTGGTTCTGGACGGCAAGCGTATTCCTGCAAAGCTTGAGGAAGGTCGCCGCCAAGGGCAGGGGATCGTCGTCAGGCTTAAAGGTATTGATGATCGTGAGCTGGCCCGCAGTTATGGTGGTGCCGAGATCAGGGTTCCGACAGAGCAGTTGCCGGAGTTGCCCGAAGGGGAATTCTACTGGCACCAGCTGGAAGGCCTGGAAGTGTTCACGGTTGACGGTGAGTGCCTGGGTAAGGTGCATCACCTGCTGGAAACAGGCTCCAACGATGTCCTGGTGGTGCACGCGACAGCGAGCTCCATTGACCAGCGCGAACGGCTCATTCCCTATCTGCCGGATCTGCCTGATCAGGTGGTTAAGGGTGTGGATCTCGAAAACTCGCGCATAGTGGTCGACTGGGATCCGGAGTTCTGACGGGTGTGGATTGGCGCAGTCAGTCTGTTTCCCGACATGTTTTCTGCGGTGACGGATTACGGAATTACCGGCAGGGCGGTTCGCGAAGGTCTTCTGACTTTCAATAGCTGGAACCCCCGGGACTTCACGCATGATCGTCACCGTACTGTGGATGACCGGCCCTATGGCGGTGGCCCCGGGATGCTGATGAAAATTCAGCCCCTGCGGGATGCCATTCATGCGGCCCGGGCATCGGCACCCGGCAAGGCCTGCGTGGTCTATCTTTCGCCCCAGGGTGAAAGGCTGGATCAGTCGGTAGTGGAGTCTCTCGCTGCCGAGCAACAGCTGATTCTCGTTGCCGGTCGTTACGAGGGCGTTGATGAACGCCTGATATCGGCGGAAGTCGACCGGGAAGTGTCCCTGGGTGATTTTGTGCTCTCAGGTGGCGAACTGGCGGCGATGGCTGTGATTGATGCGGTAACACGCCTCATCCCCGGAGCGCTGGGTCATGCGCAGTCAGCGGAGCAGGACTCCTTTGCTGATGGTTTGCTGGATTGTCCGCACTACACCCGGCCCGAGGTATACGAAGGTCAGGCGGTGCCGGAAGTTCTTTTGTGCGGTCACCATGAACAGATCCGGCGTTGGCGATTGAAAGAATCGTTGAGGCGAACCCGGGAGCGACGCCCCGACCTGCTCGAACAGCGGGTGCTTACGGAAGAAGAGCGTCAGCTTCTGGATGAAATTTTGAACGAACCGGGTGTCTCTGAGTCATCAGGGCATTGAAAGATTGGGTATCAGGAGTATTACGATGAGCGGCAAGAACAACATCATCAGTCAGATTGAAACAGAACAGATGACCAAGGAAATCCCTGCGTTTGCGCCGGGTGACACCGTGGTTGTTCAGGTTCGCGTAACTGAAGGTAACCGTGAGCGTCTGCAGGCTTTCGAAGGCGTGGTTATCGGCAAGCGCAACCGTGGCATGAACTCTTCTTTCACTGTTCGTAAGATTTCTTACGGCGTGGGCGTTGAGCGTACTTTCCAGACCTTCTCCAAGCTGATCGACAGCGTGAGTGTGAAGCGTCGTGGTGACGTGCGTCAGGCCAAGCTGTACTACCTGCGCGACCTGTCTGGTAAGGCAGCTCGTATCAAGGAAAAGCTGGGCTGATTCAGGTCAGGCCTGTTCAGTTCGAAGAAAAAGCAGCCTCAAGGGGCTGCTTTTTTTATGGTTTAATGCTGCCCAGACAGACATTGATGAGGTAATACCTTGCCGCGGCCGGATGACGAGCAGCTGATCAGTCGATTCTCGGATGCCATATGGCTGGAAGATGGGCTGGGAGAGAAAACCCGCCAGGCCTATGCCAGTGACCTGGCACGGCTTTCCGGCTGGCTGGAGCAGCAGCCGGGTGCGCTCACCCTGCGGTCCGCCAAAAGAACCGATCTTCTGGCCTGGATGTCCCGTGGGCTGGCAGAGGGCCTGAAAACCAGCACCGCGGCCCGGCGGCTTTCCGGTCTCCGGCGTTTTTACCGGTATTTACTGCGGGAAGGACTCATCGCTGAAGATCCTACCTTGCGAATCGACAGTCCGAGACTACCCCGGCGATTACCGGATACCCTTACTGAGGCCGATGTAGAAGCGCTGCTGACCGAGCCGGACCCGGAAATCCCCCTGGAGTTGCGGGACCGTGCCATGCTGGAAATTCTGTACGGTTGTGGTTTGCGGGTGTCGGAGCTTACGGGGTTGACGGTGGACCGGGTAAATTTGCGCCAGGGGGTGGTTCGGGCCAGTGGCAAGGGCGATAAGGAGCGGCTGGTACCCCTGGGTGAAGAGGCAATCGACTGGCTGCTGCGCTACATGAAAGAGGCCCGGCCAGAGCTGTTGAAAGGCAAGGGTAGCGATGCGCTGTTTCCCGGTAACCGGGCAACAGCCATGACCCGCCAGGCCTTCTGGTACCGGATCAAACACTATGCGGCGCGCGCGGGTATTCGCAAGCATCTGTCGCCCCATACGCTGCGCCATGCCTTTGCAACCCATTTGCTCAACCATGGCGCGGATCTGCGGGTGGTGCAGATGCTGCTGGGACACTCGGACTTATCAACCACCCAGATCTACACCCATGTAGCCCGGCAGCGGTTGCAGGATTTACACCAGGCCCATCATCCTCGCGGTGGTGACTGATCGCCCGTGTGAACTTTCGCCGGGGCGCCCTGTCGCAAGGTCCATGAATGGTGCCGGTAGTTGCGTATGAAGGCCCCGTGCAAGCAAAATGCCTGAATCTATTAACCGGAAAAGGTAGTGTCTGATCCATGAATCTTAAAGTTGTGGCCGCGGTAACCGGCCTGATGATGTCCTTGCTGGCGGCGCCTGCGGTGTTGGCGGCCGAAACCGAAGATGCTATCGCCAAGAGACTGTCTGATGCGGTGCCGGGCCTGAAGATCAGCTCCGTGCAGAAGTCCGAAGCAGAAGGTCTGTATGAAGTGCAGAGCAGCAACGGAGACACTATTTACACCACGGCCGACGGCACCTACCTGCTCACCGGTGACCTGCTGAAGATTACCGGCACCGGCATCGCCAATGTGACTGAAGAGTCCCGGGCTTCCGCCCGTCAGCGGCAAATGGCCGGATTCGGCAAGGATGGGCTGATTTCCTATCCTGCCAGCGGCGAAGAGAAAGCAGTGATTGATGTCTTTACCGACATCGATTGCCCGTATTGCCGCAAGCTGCATGACGAGATTCCCCAGCTCAACAGTTATGGTATTACCGTCAACTACTATGCCTTCCCGCGATCCGGCCCGGGCACCCCCTCATTCCGTAAATATGAGTCGGTGTGGTGTGCAGAGGATCAGCAGTCCGCTATGGATGCCGCCAAAGGCGGCCAGACTGTGCCTCAGAAGTCTTGCGATAACCCGGTAGTCGACCAGTACCGGCTGGGTGGCCAGGTAGGGGTAACGGGAACGCCGGCGATTCTTCTGGAAGATGGCAACATGATTCGCGGCTATGTGCCTGCGGCCAATCTTGCCGAAGGCCTGGGCCTGCTCTGAGGCTGTGCCGGAGTTGCTCCTGCACGCCGGCTCCCCTGTTTGAACTGTGACCGATTCAGGGCTTATTCAGCGGGCCCCGAATCGGTATACTATGCCCCCTTGTTGCAATCCATCAGCACCCCACATCGGGATCAGAGGTGAGAGCTTGAAAGACGTTAATGTCGGAATTTGCGGATTGGGCACCGTTGGCGGCGGTACGTTCAATGTTCTGAAACGCAATGCGGCCATTATTGCCGGCCGTGCCGGCTGCAATATTCGCGTTGTCCGAGTGGCCAGCCGCCGCAGTCGGGACGACCTCGCACTGGGCGATGTGCCCTTCAGCACCGACATTTTTGATGTGGTGAATGACCCTGCCGTTGACATTGTTGTGGAGCTGATCGGTGGCTATGAGGCCGCCAAGGAGCTGGTTCTGGCCGCCATTGCCAATGGCAAGCACGTGGTAACCGCCAACAAGGCGTTGATTGCCGTGCACGGTAATGAGATTTTCGAAGCTGCCGACAAGGCAGGCGTGGTCGTTGCCTATGAGGCTGGCGTGGCCGGCGGTATCCCGGTTATCAAAGCGGTACGTGAAGGCCTGGCTGCCAACCGCATCGATACCATTGCCGGCATTATCAATGGCACCGGTAACTTTATTCTGACCGAAATGAGGGCAGGCCGGGAGTTTGGCGAAGTTCTGAAAGAGGCCCAGGCGCTGGGCTATGCCGAAGCTGATCCCACCTTTGATGTGGAAGGCATTGATGCGGCGCACAAGCTGACCATTCTGGCAGCCTGTGGTTTTGGTGTGCCGCTGCAGTTTGAAAAGGCCTATACCGAAGGGATTTCCGCCGTTACCCCGAGCGATATTGCCCATGCTGAGCTGCTGGGTTACCGGGTAAAGCACCTGGGTATTGCCCGCCGCCGGGAAGACGGCATCGAGTTGCGGGTACACCCGACACTGGTGCCCAAGAGCCATCTGATTGCGCAGGTGGACGGCGTGCTGAATGCTGTTCTAGTAGATGGCGATGCGGTAGGCCAGACCATGTATTACGGCCCCGGTGCCGGTGATGAAGCCACCGCCTCTGCGGTGATTGCCGATGTGGTCGACGTTGCCCGTGCCGTAGCCAGCACCAGCCAGCAGCGGGTTCCGTATCTGGGCTTCAGCCCGGAGGCTCTGGAAGACCTGCCGGTGCTGTCGATGGACGATGTACAGTCTGCCTACTATCTGCGTATCCAGGCCTTCGACCACCCGGGTGTGCTGGCCAAGGTTGCCTCGATTCTGAGTGAGCATGGCATCAACATTGAATCCATCATGCAGAAAGAATCCGAATTCAAGGATGGCCGTATTCCGGTCATCATCCTGACCCACACGGTTCAGGAGCGCCAGATGAACCTGGCCATCGAGGAAATGGAAGCCCTGGCCGATGTTGATGGCAAGGTTGTCCGTATTCGCGCTGAAAACTTTAACTGACAGGTACGCACGTGAGATACATCAGTACACGGGGTGAAGCTCCCGCTCTGGGCTTTGAAGACGTTCTTCTGACCGGACTGGCCACTGATGGCGGCCTGTATGTACCGGAATCCCTTCCGCACTTCAGTCTGGAAGAAATCCGCAGCTGGCGTGGCCTGCCGTATGCCGAGTTGGCCTACAAGGTGATGTACCCGTTTGTGGAAGATGCCATTCCGGCCGACGACTTCCGCAAGATGCTGGACGAAACCTACAGCGTATTCAGTCATCAGGCGGTCGCGCCGCTGGTGCAGCTGGATACCAATGAATGGGTGATGGAGCTGTTCCGTGGCCCCACGCTGGCGTTCAAGGACTTCGCCCTGCAGCTGCTGGGCCGCCTGCTCGACTATGTTCTCGAGAAGCGCAAGCAGCACGTGGTGATCATGGGGGCCACCTCCGGTGACACCGGTTCTGCCGCCATCGAAGGTTGCCGCCGTTGCGAGCACGTAGACATCTTTATCCTGCATCCGCACCAGCGGGTATCGGAGGTGCAGCGCCGCCAGATGACCACGGTGCAGGGTGACAACATCCATAACATCGCGGTCAAGGGCAACTTCGACGACTGCCAGCGCATGGTGAAGGAAAGCTTCGGCAACCAGTCCTTCCTGGGCGGTAAAACCCAGCTGGCAGCGGTGAACTCCATCAACTGGGCGCGGATCA
>CAYUNQ010000009.1:0-13764 GCA_964446185.1 uncultured Marinobacter sp.
TCTCACATCCTCTGCAGTTGTTGGAATTGTCAGCTCTTATTTATTCCTGGTTGACTTGACCTGACCGCCCCGGCACGTATTATCAACCGTCAAGTTTCACAGACGGAGCAACCATGACCGTAAGGTCCAGAGGCTGCACAAACATTCCAGGATTGCCCATGACCGCTGACATCGTTCTGCAGCGGGGCCGCCTTCCGTATTTCCCGGACCCCCCTAATTCCGCCTGATCAGCGAGCGTGCCTGGAGCGGGCCGTCTCCGTGTGCACGCAGGCTTTCTGAACGCTACACTCAGACTGCTTCGTACTTCTCACCCATGAAAAAAGAACACCGATAACGAGGTTGCGATGTCGCTACCGTTGGTTGTATTTCTGCCCTTTCTGGGGGCTATAGCTGCGCCCCTGTTTGCCCAGGGCGGGCGCACGGCGATTGCCATAGCGTCTTCCGTACCGGCTATCATTGGCCTGGCGGCCCTGTTTCCCCACTGGGAAACGCTGGCTGGCGGCGGTGTAGTCCATAACTCCTGGGAATGGCTGCCGGCGCTGGGCATTTCCTTCAGTTTCCGGCTCGACGGGCTGGCGCTGCTGTTTGCGTTGCTGATCCTGATCATCGGCCTCCTGATTATCCTGTATGCCCGCTATTACCTGAAAAAAGGCGAGAACATCGGAAAGTTCTACGCCCTGCTTCTGTGCTTCAAGGGCTCCATGCTGGGCATTGTGCTGTCCGGCAACCTGTTGCTGATGATGATTTTCTGGGAACTGACCAGCCTGACCTCGTTCCTGCTGATCAGTTTCTGGACCCATAAACAGGATGCCCGCCGGGGCGCCCGGATGGCACTGGCGGTCACCGGTGGTGGTGGCCTGGCGCTGCTGGCGGGTATTCTGATCATCGGCAACATTGTCGGCAGTTTCGAGCTGGATGATGTACTGGCCGCCGGCGACCTGATCAAGAACCACGCCATGTACCCGGTGGCACTCACCCTGATTCTGCTGGGCGCGTTCACCAAGTCTGCCCAGTTCCCGTTCCACTTCTGGCTGCCCCACGCCATGCAGGCACCCACGCCGGTATCTGCGTACCTGCACTCGGCCACCATGGTGAAGGCCGGGGTGTTCCTGATGGCGCGCCTGTACCCGGCCCTGGCCGGCACCGAGCAGTGGTTCTATATGGTGAGTTTCACCGGTATGGCGACGCTGCTGATCGGCGCCTATGTGGCCATGTTCAAGCACGATCTGAAAGGCCTGTTGGCCCACTCCACCGTCAGCCACCTGGGCCTGATCACCCTGCTGTTCGGCATGGGTACCGAACTGGCAGCGGTAGCGGCAGTCTTCCACGTGATCAACCATGCCACCTTCAAGGCCTCGCTGTTCATGGCGGCCGGGATTATTGATCACGAAACCGGAACCCGGGACATGCGCCGGATCAACGGGCTGTGGCGCTATATGCCCCATACCGCAACCCTGGCGATGGTGGCGGCATCGTCCATGGCGGGGGTGCCACTGCTGAACGGCTTCCTGAGCAAGGAAATGTTCTTTGCGGAGTCCCTGCAGCTGAACCTGCCTGGTATCTGGGCCTGGATTCCGCCGATTGTGGCCACGCTGGCCGGTATTTTTGCGGTAGCCTATTCCGCCCGTTTCGTGCACGACGTCTTCTTTAACGGCAAACCGGTCAACCTGCCGATCTATCCTCCTCACGAACCACCCCGGTATATGAAGATTCCAGTGGAAATCCTGGTGTTTGCCTGTGTCATGGTGGGGGTTTTCCCGGCCTACTCCATCGGGCCGCTGCTGTATTCAGCCTCAGCTGCGACCCTGGGTGGGGAGGTGCCGGAATACCATCTGGCCATACTCCATGGCTTCAACCTGCCCCTGATGATGAGCTTTGCGGCCTTTATCGGTGGCCTGATCATGTACTCGCAGCGCCAGAAGTTTTTCGATTTCCACGCCCGGTTCAAGGAAGTGGACGAAAAAGCTGTCTTTGAAGCCGTGGTCTCCCGCTTTGTGGAACTGGCGAACCGATTCACTGCACGCATCGAAAACGGCTCCTTGCAGCGCTACGCCATGCTGCTGGTTGCCAGTGCGATTGTGGTGGCGATGGTCCCGCTCGCCACTATGGGCATCTTCGTGGGCGAGAACGGGCTGTCGCCGGTGGACTGGCCCACTGCCATTGCCGCAGCGGTTCTGATCCTCTGCGCCCTGGCCTCGGCATTCCTTCACCGGGGAAGGTTTACCTCCCTGATGTTCCTGAGCGTGGTGGGGTTGCTGGTCGCCCTGGCCTTTGCCCGGTTCTCGGCACCGGACCTGGCCATGACCCAGCTCTCGGTTGAAGTGGTGACTATGGTGCTGCTGATGCTGGCACTGTTTTATATGCCCTCCTGGACACCGCTGGAAAGCTCCGGCACTCACCGTGCCCGGGATGTTGTGCTGGCCCTGCTGGCCGGCGGCGGCATGACCCTGGTGACCCTCGCCATACTGACCCAGCCGTTTACCTCCATCAGCGAATTCTTCCTGGAAAACAGCAAAACCGGCGGTGGCGGGACCAACGTGGTGAACGTGATTCTGGTGGACTTCCGGGGCTTTGATACCCTGGGTGAAATCACCGTGCTGGCTATTGCCGCCCTTGGCATCTATGCCATGCTCAAGGACACGGCGCTCACACCACCCCCGGGTGATGGTGAGGGCCATGCCTGGACCCGAGACGCCTACCCGATGATGCTCAAGCAGATTGCGCGGCCCATGTTGCCGCTGGCGCTGATGGTGTCGGCCTACATCTTCCTGCGCGGGCATAACCTGCCGGGCGGCGGCTTTATTGCCGGCCTGATCACCTCGGTTGCCCTGATTCTCCAGTACATTGCCAGTGGCATGGTCTGGACCCAGGATCGTATCGGCATCAAGTATCACAACGTGATCGGCCTTGGTTTGATGTTTGCCACCATCGCCGGTGCCGGCAGCTTTGTTTACGGTCATCCGTTCCTGACCACAACCTTTGACTACATCACCTGGCCGGTGGTGGGCAAGTTCGAGGTAGCCTCAGCCCTGGTATTTGACCTCGGCGTGTATCTGGCCGTGATTGGCGCGACCCTGCTGGCCCTGGTCAGCATCGGCCGGTTGTCCCCCCACTCTGCGATCAGAAGCCCCCGGGAGAATGTGTAATGGAGCTTGTTTTTGCATTGGTTATAGGCGCCCTGACGGCGTCTGGCGTTTACCTTTTGCTTCGGGCACGAACTTTCCCGGTGGTTGTGGGGCTTACGCTCCTGTCTTACGGGGTTAACCTGTTCCTGTTCGCCTCCGGCCGGCTGGCCACGGGCCAGCAGCCGATTCTGGGCAGTTCGGCCAGTTATGCCGACCCCCTGCCCCAGGCCCTGGTACTGACTGCAATTGTTATCGGCTTTGCCATGACCGCCTTTGTGGTGGTGTTGTCACTGAGAAACCTGGCCGATAACCAGGACGACCACGTGGATGGCAACCGCAAGCAGAATGACGACAGCGAGGAGGCCAAGCAATGAACCATTGGCTGACCGCACCCGTTCTGATTCCCCTACTCGGCGGCATCCTGCAGACGTTTATGGGATATGCCCCGATTGCCCTGCGCCGCACACTGGCACTGGCGACCACCGTTCTGCTGGTGGCCACCAGCCTGGTACTCCTGACCATGGCCGACGATGGCAGCTACCGGGCCTACGCGTTCGGCAACTGGCAGCCACCCTTCGGCATTGTGCTGGTGCTGGACCGCCTGGCAGCTTTCATGCTGGTGATGACTTCCGTGCTCGCCCTGCTGGCCCATATTTTCTCGCTGGGCGGTGCTGACGAAGGCAACCGACAATTCCACACCCTGTTTCTGTTCCAGTTGATGGGGCTGAACATTGCCTTTCTGACCGGCGACCTGTTCAACCTGTTCGTTGCCTTCGAGGTGCTGCTGATTGCCTCCTACGGCTTGCTGATGCACGGTGGCGGTAGGGTTCGCACGGTTCCTGGCCTGCATTACGCAGTGCTCAACCTGGTGGGCTCATCGCTGTTCCTCATCAGCGTAGGCATGATCTACAGCGTAACCGGCACCCTGAACATGGCGGACCTGGCCGTGAAAGTGCCGCAGGTAACCGGTGAAAATGCCCTGCTGGTCAAAGCCGGCGGCATGATGCTGCTGGTGGTGTTTGCCCTGAAAGCCGCCATTCTGCCCCTATGTTTCTGGCTGCCGAAAGCCTACGCCAGTGCTACAGCGCCGGTCGCCGCACTGTTTGCCATCATGACCAAGGTCGGCATTTACGCAATTATCCGGGTGTATTTCCTGATATTCGGGGATGGTGCTGGCGAACTGGCCAACCTCGGCATGGACTGGCTGTTCCCGCTGGCGCTGATTACCCTCGCCATGGGCGTGATTGGCGCCCTGGGTGCTGACAACCTGAAATCCCTGACCGCCTGGCAGGTCATTATTTCCGTCGGTACCTTGCTGGCTCCGATTGCCCTGGGCTCTGCGGAAAGCCTGTCTGCTGCCTTGTTCTATATGCTCAGCACCACCTGGACGGTCGCCGGCCTGTTCCTGGTGGCAGACCTGGTGGCTTCCCAGCGCGGCAGTGCCGCGGACCGGATTATTACCGCTCCGATGATGCATCATCGCACCTTCCTGAGCGTTCTGTTCATGATCGGCGCCGTCGCCGCGGCCGGCCTTCCGCCGTTCAGCGGCTTCTTCGGCAAGCTACTGATCCTCATGTCGGTTGAGCCCGGATCTCAGATGGCCTGGCTCTGGGGTACCATTCTGGTAGGCGGCTTCCTGACACTGGTGGCCTACAGCCGGGCCGGCAGTATCGTGTTCTGGCGAACCGTCGACGGCCACGTTGAAACGACTCGCCCACTCAAAGGCACCACCGCCGTAGCGGCGGGCGCGATGATCGCCCTCACGGTCGTGATTGTTGCCATGGCCGGCCCGATCAACCGGTACACCGAAGACACTGCCGCCCAGATCCTGGATACCGCGGCCTATATCGACATACTGCAGACCCCCATGGTCGGGGAGGATGACTGATGCTGGACAGACTTAGCTTTCCTCAGCCGTGGCTCAGCCTGATTCTGTTTCTGACCTGGCAGTTCCTGAGTGATGGCATTTCCGGCGGCAGCCTGGTGCTGGGCCTGGTGCTGGCCTGGGGTATTCCCCAGCTAACCCAGGGCTTCTGGCCGGAGCGGCCTGCCTTCATGAAATCCTGGCGTATGCCGGCTTACCTGCTGGTCCTACTCTGGGACATCGTGATTGCCAGCTTCTCGGTCGCCAAACTGATCCTGAGCCCCCGCAAACCGGAACCGGTGTTCGTTTGCTATCCACTGCAACTGGAGCATCCGCTGGCCATTTCCATTCTGGCCAGCACCATTTCCCTGACTCCGGGTACCGTCAGTGCCGATATCAGCGACGATGAAAAAGTGTTGCTGATCCACGCCCTGGACGCCCGCAGCGACGACGAAGTGATCGATGCCATCCACAAGCGTTACGAGAAACCCCTGATGGAGATGTTCAAATGATCACCATCGCGTTGTACGCAAGCATTGCCATGGTTACCCTGGCTGCCCTGCTGAACGTCTACCGCCTGATCCAGGGCCCGGATGCGCCAGACCGCGTGCTTGCGCTGGACACCCTGTACATCAACGCCATTGCCCTGATCATCCTGCTGGGCATTACGCTCGGCACCCGCATGTACCTGGAATCTGCCCTGCTGATTGCCGTGATGGGCTTTGTCAGCACTGTGGCGACCGCCAAGTACCTCAAGCGCGGCAGCGTGATTGAATAACCCGGAGGACAACCATGAGCCCGTTAGCTGAATACACCATCTCGGCGCTGCTGATCATCGGGGGAGCCTTCACCCTGATCGGCGCCATCGGCCTGGCCCGGTTACCGGATTTCTTTACCCGGTTGCACGGCCCTACCAAGGCCACCACACTGGGCGTGGGCGCGGTGATGCTCAGTTCCGTGGTTTACTTTTCGAGTACTGGCCAGGGCATTGGTATCTCTGAAATACTGATCACCGTCTTCCTGTTCCTGACCGCACCGGTCAGTGCCAACATGCTAGCCAAGGCGGCCATGCACATTGGTGTGAAAACCATGGATAACACCCGGGGCAGACCCTGGGATCAATAACAAAGTAATACCCGGAACACCCATTATAAGGACAAGAGGTATTCACAGATGGCACAGACACGGATTCTCAAACCTGCCGACAATGCCTACCAGTACCCGCTGCTGATCAAACAGCTGCTGATGTCCGGCCCGCGTTACAACCCGGACCAGGAAATCGTTTACGCCAACCGCAGCAAATACACCTACACCGACCTGGTTGAGCGCATTCACCGGCTGGCCAACGCCCTGACCGACGCCGGCGTGAAACCCGGCGATACTGTGGCGGTTATGGACTGGGATACCCCGCGCTACCTGGAATGCTTCTTTGCCATCCCGATGATCGGCGCCATCCTGCACACGGTGAACGTGCGGCTGTCGCCTGAGCAGATCGTGTATACCATGAACCACGCAGAAGACGACGTGGTACTGGTGCACGATGACTTCCTGCCGATCATCGAAGGTGTGAAAGACGAAATCAAAACCGTCAAAACCTGGATTCAGGTAACCGACGAGGCCAGTGCCAAGGCCACTTCTATCGATACCCTGGGCGAATACGAAGCACTGCTGGCCAGGGCCGGCAACCAGTTCGACTTCCCGGATTTTGACGAAAACAGCGTAGCGACCACCTTCTACACCACCGGAACCACCGGTAATCCCAAAGGGGTTTACTTCAGCCACCGGCAGCTGGTGCTGCACACCCTGGCCATGACCAGCAGTATTTCCGCCAACGATGAAATGCCGCTGCTGCGCTCATCTTCCGTGTATATGCCGGTCACCCCCATGTTCCACGTGCACGCCTGGGGGGTGCCCTATGCTGCCACCATGCTGGGGGTCAAACAGGTGTATCCGGGCCGTTACGAGCCCGAGCTGCTGGTCGACCTGATCAAGACCCACCGGGTAACCATGTCGCACTGTGTGCCAACCGTCATGCAGATGATGATGGCCACCGAATCCATCAAGACCGCAGACCTCAGCAACTGGCATGTCCTGATCGGCGGCAGCGCACTGACCAAGGGCCTGTGCGACGCAGCCGCGAAGCTCGGCATTCGCATGTACACCGGTTACGGCATGTCGGAAACCTGCCCGCTGCTGAGCACCACGCACCTGAAGCCGGAAGACCTGGATCTGCCACTGGAACAGCAAACCGCCATCCGGGTGAAAACCGGTATCGCCGTACCGATGGTAGAGCTGGAAATCGTCGATCCGGATGGCAAGCCGGTGGCCCACGACGGCGAAGCCAAGGGTGAAGTGGTTGCCCGGGCGCCCTGGCTGACCCAGAGCTACTTCAAGGAACCGGAGAAAGGCGAAGACCTGTGGCAGGGTGGCTGGCTGCATACCGGCGACGTTGCCAGCATGGAGCCGGACAACACCATCACCATCAAAGACCGCATCAAGGATGTGATCAAGACCGGTGGTGAGTGGCTGTCCTCCCTGGACCTGGAAAACCTGATCAGCCAGCACCCGGCCGTTGCCGGCGCCGCCGTGGTGGGTGTACCGGATGAAAAATGGGGCGAGCGGCCCTATGCCCTGGTGACGCTGAAGCCCGGAGAGAACATCGGGCTGGAAGACATCCAGAAGCACCTGCAGCAGTTTGTGGACAGTGGCGACATCAACAAGTGGGCCATCCCCGAGCATGTTGACTTCGTGGAGGATATCCCGAAAACCAGCGTTGGCAAGATCAACAAGAAGCTGATCCGGGACCAGCTGACGGACTGATCCATCAGCCACAAAAAAGCCGGTGTCTGTTTTCAGGCACCGGCTTTTTTGTGGGAGAAGATCAGAGCCCGGTGAAGGCGAAATCCACCTCCGGGGTGCGGCCAGCGATGATATCGGCCAACGCGGCCGCCGAGCCGCAGGAGTGTGTCCAGCCCAGCGTACCGTGGCCGGTGTTCAGGTAAAGGTTGTTGAGATGACTTTTACCGATATAAGGCACGTTAGACGGTGTTGTTGGCCGCAGTCCGGTCCAGAACTCGGCCTGCTCCCAGCTCCCTGCCGCCGGCATGATCTCTGCAGCCCGGCGCACCAGTGCCCGGCAGCGGATGAAATCCAGGTTCCGGGTATAGCCGTTAAGCTCGGCGGTACCGGCAATCCGTATCCGGTCACCAAGCCGAGAATACACCAGCTTGTACTCATCATCAGTCAGGCTTACCCGGGGTGCCGCCTCCGGATTTTTCACCGGTACCGTCGCCGAGTAGCCCTTGGCGGGATAGATATTCAGGAACAAGCCCAGTCGACGGGCCAGCACCGCACTGAAACTGCCCAGGCTGAGCACGTAGCTGTCGGCCCGCAGAATCTGGTGTTGGCCTTCGGTTAATGTCTGCACACCGAGTATCCGGTCTCCGGATTTATCAAAGCCCAGCACCTCGGTGCCATACAGGAACTCCGCGCCGGCATTGGCACAGTGCCGGGCCAAGGCCTGGGTGAACTTACGGGCATCACCGCTCTCGTCATCCGCTGTATAGGTTGCACCGACAATCCGGTGGTGAATCTCTCGCAAGGCCGGTTCCAACTCCAACGCACGATCGCCATCGATCACCTGCCGGTCACAGCCCAGCTCCCGCATGATCCGGGCCGGTTCCATTGCCGCATCAAATTCCTGCTGATTGGTGTAAAAGTGCAGAATGCCCTTCTCGAGATGGTCGTAGTCCAGGTCCAGCTCTTTGCGCAGAGCCTGCAACCAGCTCCGGCTGTAGGTGCCGAGATTCACCATCTGGCGAATGTTGTGGGCGGCCCGGGCTGAGGTGCATTGAGTCAGGAAGGAAAGCGCCCAGCGCCACTGGTAGGGGTCCAGACGGGGCCGGTACAGCAGCGGGGCTTCAGGCTGGAACAGCCATTTCAGGATTTTCAGGGGAGCTGACGGATTGGCCCAGGGTTCGGCATGGGATACGGAGATCTGGCCACCATTGGCATAGCTGGTTTCCAGGCCAGCCTGACTCTGTCGATCCACAACCGTTACCTGATGCCCCTGCTGCTGCAGAAACCAGGCCGTTGTAATGCCAACAACACCTGCGCCCAGTACCACTATGTGCATGCCTGCCTCCCCAAAAGTACGGAATGTGGTGAAGCGTCAGCCGCCGGCTTTTTTAACCGTCCACCCCTTTTGCTCCAGCAAAGACACCAGAAGGTCCCGCTGGTCACCCTGAATCTCCACCACGCCGTCTTTTACTGTACCACCTGTGCCACATTTGGCCTTTAGCACTTTAGCGTAGGCCTTAAGTTCTTTGTCATCCAGGGGGATACCGGTAACCAGCGTTACACCTTTACCCTTCCGGCCCTTAGTCTCCCGACTTACCCGTACCACGCCATCGCCGGCTGGCCGTGCCGGTGTACCACAGCTGCATTCTGCCACCGGCTGGCGGCACTCCGGACACATGCGGCCCTGTTCGGTGGAAAACACCAGGCCGCCGTTTCTGTTCTTCATACCCATGGTTGGTCCTGTGTACTGATCAGTTCAGGCCCGGAGGGTATTTGGAAAACATCTCAGAGACAACCTCGTCGATCAGCTTACGTCGGGTTTCCGGAGACTGGTTTTCATTCAGGTAACGGCGACTGGCGGCACGCCAGACCACTTCTTCGCTACGCCGGTCGGCCAGCTCAACCACCAGCTTGCCTTCGGTGATTTCCCGCACCGGCGGCGGTGCTGACACCCCCCAACCGAAGTTGCCGCGGCCAAAGCCGAATCCGAGCCCCACACCAACCTGCTCCAGGCGATCTTCCGGAACAATCTGCCAGCTCACCAGCAAGTCCGCCTCTACGTCCGGGAGTACCCTCATTGCCTTGCGGGTCAGTTCCCGCTCAATGGCATTGCGCACCCGGCTGTCGTCCAGCGAGGTAAAACCGGAAGCCTGTTGCGATGGCGCAAAGGCCCAGCTGGCATAGTTGCCAAACACCGTCGCCGAATTGTAATCCGTCACCACATTACTGGCACAACCGGCCAGAACCAGCGCCATTGCTGCGACAAACAGAACACGCATAGGTTTTCTCTCCTGATTTATGGGCCGTTTACCAAAGTATACGCCGGCAAACGGTGAACCGGCTGCCCCCAGTCACTATGTGTCAAAACGGTAATCGAGCTTCTGGGCGTCACAAAAGGCGGCAAACTCCGCCTGCCGGACTTCCGGCACCGACACCCGGGCGTTCACCCGGGAACTGTAGGTAATGTCTTCAATGGTACCTTCATGGCCGTCGCACCAGTGCCGCAGTGGCTGTTCATCGGCAAAGCCAAGCTCCACATCCGCCTGCACCCGCGCCTGCTGCACGGTGCGCCCCACTTCCGACAGCACACTCTCGGCAGCGCCTGCGTAGGCTCGCACCAGGCCGCCTGCGCCCAGTTTGATACCACCAAAATAGCGGATCACAATCACCAGCACATCGCCCATATCCTTGTGCTGGATCACGTTCAGAATGGGCTTACCTGCGGTACCCGAGGGTTCACCATCATCGTTCATGGCGGCCTCTGCGGCCGAGCCGGGCCTGCCTATCTGGTACCCCCAGCAAACGTGCCGGGCATCCGGAAAGTCGGCATGGGCACGGGCCACGTGCTCGCGCACCTCATCCCGGCTGCTCACCGGATACACCCGGGCAATAAAGCGGCTTTTCTTCACTTCCGTTTCGCGCTCAAGGAATCCTGACGGAACCGGGTAATCTTTACTCATGATGCTCTCTCAGCCGGCAACCGGATGTTTACCTCAAGCCCACCCTCGGGGCGGTTCCGGGCGGTAATTGTTCCGCCATGGGCCACAACTATGTCCCGGGCAATCGCAAGGCCAAGGCCCCAGCCTTTACCACCCCGGGATTTGTCCGCGCGAAAGAACGGCTCGAATAGGTGCTGCAACAGCTCCTCCGGAGCGCCCGGGCCGTCATCCGCAATATCAACCTGAATACTGCCATCGGGGGCCGACACTGACACCCGCACGGATTTACCCGAAAGCGTGTGGTCAAGGGCATTCTGCAGCACGTTATCGAACGCCCGCTGCAATAACCCGGCATCTCCCTGCACCGACACTGCCCGGGAATCGTCGGTAGCGTCCAGCTTGCAGTCCACACCTCGTTGCTCAGCATAATCGGCGGCATCCTGCAGCACCCGGTTCATCAACTCCAGTGGCGGCACCGGTTCCCGCGCCATGGCGTCACCATTCTCCGACACCCGGTACAGCGTCAGAATCTGACCGGTCATGGTTTCCAGCCGCTCATTCTGGCGCAGGATACTGGCCATCATGGCGGGGTCTGCCCCGGTGTCACTGGCCAGCTCTATGGCCACACGTTGCCGGGCCAGGGGTGTTCTCAGGTCATGGGAGATATCACGCAGAAGGTGGTTCTGGCGTTCCAGTAACTGGCACAGCCGGTCGGTCATGGCGTTGAAGGCGGTGGCCAGTTGCCCCACCTCGTCACGCCGCCGGGCAATACGCTGAGGCACCCGCAGCCGGGTATCGCCGCCGGCAATGGCCTGGGCGGTGCTCTCCATATGCTTCAAGGGCTTGGACACCAGACGGGCAATCCACCAGCAGGCCAGGGAGATCAGGACAAACGCCAGTGCAAATTCCAGAAAACGGAACAGCCTTGGTGCCAGCCAGCCTTCGCCACCCATCCGGGGCCAGGCAACCAGCTGATAACCCTCCTCCAGGTCGATCAGTGCCGGCTTGTTGGGGTACCAGCCCGACTGAATCCGTTCGCGGATATTACGCGGCAGCCCGCGATGCCCTTCCTCTTTCTCGATCAGCATAAGATGCAGATCAAGGCGCTCACCCTCTGCCCGCAGAAACCGCCACATTTCGCCGCGATTTTCCTGGGAGCGAAGATCCAGGGCCTCCCGGGCGATCTCATGCAGCCCCACCTGCCGCTCAATGGCTTGTCGCTCACGATCCAGCAGGTACCGGGTGGCCAGGTTACTGGCCGCAGCGGTAACGGCCATCGCCAGCCAGATTGAAATAAATATCCGCCAGAACAGCGGGAACATGAACCTCTTCATTGTGCCGGCACCCGGTAGCTGTACCCCAGCCCCCGCACGGTTTCGATTCTGGGCGGATCGTCATTGCCAAGTTTTTTACGCAGGTTGCTGATGTGCATATCCAGGGTGCGGTCGTACGCCTCCAGCCGGCGGCCCAGCGCCCACTGCATCAGGTCAGTTTTGCGCACCACACTGCCGGCGTGGGCCAGCAGCACCTGCAGCACTTCGTATTCGGTCGCGGTCAGCTCCAACACTGCGTCATTCTGGTAAATGCGCCGCTGGCCCGGTTCTACCCGCAAATCGCCATAGGTTCGGGTAGCATCCACCTCGGTTTTCTGGTCCCAGGCAATACGGCGCAGCAAGGCCTGCAGGCGGGCGACCAGTTCGCGGGGGTTACAGGGTTTGGGAATATAGTCGTCTGCACCCACCTCGAAGCCGACAATGCGATCGGTTTCATCTCCGCGTGCAGTCAACAGAATCACCGGCAAATGGGTCTCGGCCCTCAGTTCGCGCAGCACATCCAGGCCGTTGATATCCGGCAGCATGATGTCCAGAACCACAATGTCACAATCCTGCGCCAGCGCCAGGGCCAGTCCGTCCCTGCCGTTGGCGGCCTCACGCACACTGAAGCCCTGGGTTGCCAGGTACTGCGCCAGCAGTTGCCTGAGCTCGTCATCGTCTTCAACCAGCAGTACCCGGTTCTGCATATCCGTCTCTCTCCTGTTGCCCGGCAACAGTCTAACACGGCACCGGGGCGCTGCTGACGGGCTGCTTTTTCTCTTTACCGAACCTTTACACCAGCCTGACACCAACTGACGTTGCACCGGCGTACTATGATCATCACAGGAACACCAAACCATGAGGTAACAACCATGAAAGCAAAAACATCCTTACTGACCGCCGGCGTACTGATGGCCGCCATGTTCGCCGCCAGCCCCGCAGCCATGGCCCAGGGCCAGGGTATGAAGCAGCAAGGTGGCAAATGGGACCAGAAAGAAATGTGCGAGAACTTCCGCGAAGGCAAAGGCAAGTTCAGCGCCGAGTACCGTGAAGAGCGCCGGGCCGAAATGCAGAAGTACCGGTCTGAAATGGCCGACCGCCTGAAGCTGAATGATGAGCAGCGCGAGATCTGGGACGAGATCCACCAGGAGCGCCAGCAAAAGCAGCAGGAGCGCATGGGCAAATGGCAGCAGAAGATGGAGAAGCGCTGCGGTAACGCCCAGAAGTGATCACAAGCCGGGTTCTGTCGTATGGTATAGGGAAAGTTAACAGAGCTTGCCCGAAACCATGGCAGAACCCGTCTCACCTGACATCACCCTGACCACCTGCGCCAGCATCACGGACATTCCCCGTGACGACTGGCAACGGCTGGCCGGGCGCAGCAATCCCTTCCTGCGCTATGAGTTCTTTCAGGCGCTGGAAGATTCCGGCTGCACCAGCACCGAAACCGGATGGACACCCTGCCACCTGGTTTTTCGTGTGCATGGCGAAATCTGCGGCCTGGCGCCGGCCTACCTGAAAAGCCACTCCAGGGGCGAATACGTGTTCGACTGGAGCTGGGCCGAAGCCTACCAGCGTTACCAGCTGCCCTATTACCCGAAGCTGCTGATTGCCATTCCGTTTACCCCGTCGCAGGGGCCGAGGTTATTGCTGGATGCATCGTTGCGGGCACAACTGACCCCCGCCCTGCTCGACGAGTTACTGGGCAACCTGACCCAGCAGCT
>CAYUNQ010000009.1:13774-15589 GCA_964446185.1 uncultured Marinobacter sp.
TGAGAATATACTCTCCGTCTATCAGCCCGACGATTACCCCGGCCACCGGGCCGCGGCTGTGCCTGGCAGCAGGTGAATCGACGACGGCCGCCTGGGACAGCGTGCTGGCGGCGCTGCAGACTTTCGCAGAACAACGGGGCATCTCCTCCTGGCACCTGCTGTTTCCGAATGCGCAGGACCAGGCCCTGCTTGGCCACAACCAGGAACTGCACCGCACCGGCTGCCAGTTCCACTGGCACAACCACGGTTACCAGAGCTTTGAAGACTTTCTGGCGGCGCTGACTTCCCGAAAGCGCAAATCCATCCGCAAGGAACGCCGGCAAGTGGCGGATCAGGAGATTACCTTTCACACCTTCCACGGCCGGGATATCTCCGACCAGGTGCTGTCGGCGTTCTTTGTGTTCTACCAGGCCACTTACCTGAAACGAGGCCAGGCGCCCTACCTGAACCAGGCCTTTTTCGAACTGCTGCGGGAACACCTGCCGGAGCACCTGCACATCATCATGGCCGTGCGCCATGGCGAGATGATTGCCGGTGCCCTGTTCCTGGCCGGTGAAACCACCCTCTACGGCCGCTACTGGGGGTGTCTGGAAGAATATGACCACCTGCACTTTGAAACCTGTTATTACCAGGGTATCGAACTTGCCCTGGAACTTGGCCTCCAGCACTTCGACGCCGGCGCCCAGGGCGAACACAAACTGGTTCGGGGCTTCGAGCCGGTGATCACCCACTCCTGGCACGGCATTCTGCACCCGGGCTTTCGCGAGGCGATCGCGGACTTCTGCACCGAGGAATCCGAACACGTACAGGCCTATTTCACCAAATCACAAACCCTGCTGCCCTACCGCAACGAACAAACCTGAGGTAATCCGACGTTGAAACGAACCCTCCTGCGCACGCTGGGCTGGCTGCTCGCCTCCCTCACCATCCTGCTGGCCGGCCCGGCAATCCTCGCCGCAAACGGCAGCCAGCCGGAGCGATACAGCTGGCAGACTGCCAGCCGCGACAGCGCGAACATTGCCCCCAAAGCATCAGAGGCAAAAGAAGCCATCGTACAGGTATACGGTGCCCGGGCCTGGAGCTGGCGGGGTTACTTTGCCGTGCACACCTGGGTAGCCACCAAGGAAGAAGGCGCTGACCACTACAGGGTTCACGAAGTCACCGGCTGGCGCCAGTATGTGGTGAACTCCCGGCCAGACGACCCGGACCGGCACTGGTACGGCGCCAAACCGGAGCTCTATGCCGACATCCGTGGCGAAGACGCCGCGGCCATGATTCCGGATATCTACAAAGCCGTCGAGTCCTACCCCTACGTGACGGAATACGAAGCCTGGCCCGGCCCCAACAGCAACACCTTTGTCGCCTGGGTTATCCGCGAAACACCCGGCCTGAACGTGGCGTTGCCAAACCACGCCATCGGCAAGGACTATCTGGGAGATCGTATTGCTGCTGCCGTGCCGGGTGGTGCGGGATACCAGCTGTCGCTGGGGGGCTATGTCGGCGTTCTGGCCGGTGTGCGTGAAGGGCTGGAACTGAATATTCTGGGCTTGTCGCTGGGCATCAACCCGATAGCGCTGGGAATCAAGCTGCCCGGCCTTGGGGAGCTGGCCTTACGCAATCCCAACCCGATGGCCGAGCCTGCGCAGTAAACTGAAAAGCTCTAGGCCAGGTAACGCACCAGTGCCGCAGCCAGCAGACCGACAGTAATTGACGGCAAAGGCTTCCGGGTAGCCAACATGGTTACCCCGGTGGCCACCAACGCAGCCAGGGCCCCGAGATCACCACCTACCGCCATCGGCACAATAATGGCGATCA
>CAYUNQ010000009.1:15599-18687 GCA_964446185.1 uncultured Marinobacter sp.
ATGGTGTTGATAAAACTCTCGACCCGGGGATTGATGCGCACGAAAGACATCAGAAACACGCCGCCAAAGCGGGTGATCAGGGTAACCACCGTCATGATGGCAATCAGCGCCAACACGCCGGCGGAGGTGGTTTCAATGGTCACTCGCCACCTCCTTGCCTGCTCCGGCTTTGGGTTCCAGCCAGAACAGGCCAATTAAACCGCCAGCCAGTGCACCGACCACCACATGCATATTCGGCGGCAGCCATTTCCAGGCCGCCAGCGCACTGACCGCCGCCACCGACCAGGCCACCAGAACCCGGGGTGATTTCTGGCCGCCCAATGCCATGGTCAGCAAGAAGCATCCCAGCACCATATCCAGCCCGAATGCCTCCGGGTTCTGCATCAGCCCCCCGAAGTAAACGCCCAGTGCCGTGCCAAAAATCCACGCCAGCCACAACACCAGCCCACCGCCCACAATCACCTCCAGATTGTGGCGACCGTTCTGGTAGTCCTGGGCGCAGGCCGCCCAGTTGGCATCGGTGAGTAACAGCATCAGGCCATAACGGCGCCCGGGCGGCACCTGCTTCAACATCGGATACAGTGATGCCCCCATCAACAAATGCCGGGAGTTGATGGCAAACACCACCACCATCATCGGCAGCACAGACACCTCCGTGCCCCACAAATCCAGCGCCCCAAACTGCGACGCCCCGGCAAACACCGTGGCGCTCATCAGAATCGACTCAAGCGGCGACAACCCCTCCTGGGTAGACGCCAGCCCGAAGGCCGCACCAAACGCCACCACAAACAGCGAAATAGGCAACAGCCGGAAAAACTCCGCCCGCACCCTGTTCGCCTGAAACTGGTAGGAATAGTGCGCGCCCGACATCAGTCCTGACTCTCCCCCCGGCTATCAAAACAACCCGCCAGAATCGCCCGCATCTTCTCAGCACCCAGCTCATTCATCAGCGCAATATTGCGATCAGGAATCCCGTCCACATCCGGATAACCATCAATCGCCGCCTCCAGGCTCGCTTCCCGCAACAAGTGCAGCATCGGGTACGGAGACCGGTTGGTGTAATTCTCGGCAGCCCCCGGCTCAGTTTCAGCAAACTGGTAATCCGGGTGGAAACTCGCAATCTGGTAAACGCCCTCAAGCTCCAGATAGGCCAGCAACGCATCAGCAGCATCCAGAAACTCGTTGTAGGCGTAGAAATCCTGCAGCACGTCCGGGTGAATCAACAGTGTTGTCTCAATCCCCGGTTCGTCCTCCAGACACTGCAATTCAGAATGCAGGGCCTGCAGAAGGTCGTCTTCGTTTGTGGCGTTTGTCACCGTAAACCGAACCCGGTTCTTGACCAGCTCCCGCTTGGCGAAGGGGCAGAGGTTGTAGCCGACGACTACGTCTTCGACCCACTTACGGGTGGCATTAATAATCTGCGACTCGCTCATATGTTTTCCCAAGATGTGTTGGAAGCCCCCTCCAATGTATGAGCGGGCAGCTGGGGATGGCTTTCCAAAACTGTGCGGAGCCAGGGATGGCGGAGCCCAAGCGTCACATGGATGTGCCGCAAGGAGCGTGTTTTGGAAAGGACTACCTGACCACGCCGCTCCCCCGAACATAAAGAACCAGCAGGAGAAAACACAGCCATGACGGTAGAAACCAACAAAGAGACCCTGGGATTCCAGACCGAAGTGAAGCAACTGCTTCACCTGATGATCCACTCTCTGTACTCGAACAAGGAAATCTTCCTTCGTGAGCTCATCTCAAACGCCTCAGACGCCGAAGACAAACTGCGCTTCGCGGCCCTGAAAGACGACAAACTCTACGAAGGCGATTCCGACCTCAAAATCCGTCTCGATTACGACAAAGACGCCGGCACCATTACCATTACCGACAACGGCATCGGCATGACCCGTGACGACGTCATCGCCAACCTGGGCACCATCGCCCGCTCCGGCACTGCCGAATTCCTCAAGCAGCTGTCTGGCGACGAAAAGAAAGACAGCAAGCTGATCGGCCAGTTTGGTGTGGGTTTCTACTCCGCATTTATCGTGGCGGACAAGGTTGATGTGTTCACCCGTAAGGCCGGTGCACCGGTAGAAGAGGGCGTGCACTGGGAATCTAAAGGTGATGGCGAGTTCACCATCGAGCCGGTGAGCCGTGAACAGCGCGGTACCGAAATCGTGCTGCACCTGAAAGCCGAAGACAAAGAGTTTGCCGATGGCTGGAAGCTGCGCAGCCTGGTGAAGAAGTACTCTGACCATATCTCCTTCCCGGTGGTGATGAAGTCTGAATCCGAGGAAGAAGACAAGAAGGGCGAAGAAGAGACGGTGAACGATGCCACCGCCCTGTGGACGCTGCCCCGTACCGAGATCAAGGACGAAGAGTACAAGGAATTCTACAAGCACATCGCCCACGACTTCGAAGACCCGCTTACCTGGTCCCACAACAAGGTGGAAGGCAAGCTCGACTACACCAGCCTGCTGTATATCCCCAAGCGTGCGCCGTTTGACCTGTATAACCGGGAAGCGCCCCGTGGCCTGAAGCTTTACGTTCAGCGTGTATTTATCATGGACGACGCCGAGCAGTTCCTGCCGTTGTACCTGCGTTTCGCCAAGGGCGTGATCGATTCCAACGACCTGTCCCTGAACGTGTCCCGGGAAATCCTGCAGAATGACAGCACCGTGGAAAGCATTCGCACCGCCATGACCAAGCGGGTGCTGGACATGCTATCCAAGCTGGCCAAGAAGGACGGCGACGAATACCAGGGCTTCTGGGACGAGTTCGGCACCGTTCTGAAAGAGGGCCCGGCAGAAGACTTCAGCAACCGCGAGAAAATCGCCGGGCTGCTGCGCTTTGCCTCTACCCATACTGGTGATGAAGCTCAGAACGTCTCTCTGGACGACTACATCAGCCGCATGAAAGACGGCCAGAAAAAGATCTACTACATCACCGGCGACAACTTTGCCGCCACGAACTGCATCTTCGTGACGGGCGAAGCCACCGGCACGGTTACCGGCGACAACCGCTGGATGGCCTCGAAGGCTGCGGTTGGGCTTGGTGCCGACTTGAATCAATAATTGAGTTAACAAACGGCATTTCG
>CAYUNQ010000009.1:18697-24714 GCA_964446185.1 uncultured Marinobacter sp.
CACCTGGAAGTGTTCCGCAAGAAGGGTATCGAGGTACTCATCCTGTCGGATCGTATCGACGAGTGGATGATGGGCTACCTGAACGAATACGACAGCAAACAGTTCCAGGACGTTGCCCGCGGTGACCTGGACCTTGGCGAAGTGGAAACCGAGGAAGACAAGAAGCACCAGGAAGAAGCCGCCAAGGAGCACAAGGACCTGCTGGAGCGTATCAAGAAGGTGCTGGATGATCAGGTGCAGGAAGTGCGGGTAACCAACCGTCTGACCGATTCACCGGCTTGCCTGGTGGTGGGCCAGTTCGATATGGGCGCCCAGATGAAGAAGATCATGGAAGCAGCCGGCCAGAAAGTGCCGGAGAGCAAGCCGATCTTCGAAATCAACGTGGACCACCCACTGGTGCAGCGCCTGGAAACCGAGCAGGGCGAGGAGCGCTTCAAGGAGCTGTCTGCGGTTCTGTTCGACCAGGCCACACTGGCCAGCGGTGAACAGCTGAAAGATCCCGGTGCCTATGTCAGCCGCCTGAACCGGTTGTTGCTGGAACTGGCGAACTGATAGCGATCGTCACTGTGGTTGAGCAAAAGGGGCCGGTGAGCAAATCACCGGCCCCTTTTGTTTGTTGGCAGTGAGAATCTCTTTCGATAACCAAAATCTTTCGTCAGTTTATCTCTAATTAATTGTCGCTAATTATGATTCCGGCGTATCTTGACCTTGTTGAAGAAAACCAAGGAGTTGCGCCATGTCAGTGTTAAGTAACCTAAGCCCGTTAGTATGGAGCGACGCACTTAACATTCTGGCCGATTACTGCAGCGACTATGCCGTTGCCCAGTGACGGCCAAGATTTGATTTGGTGATAAGGAACTTCAGGGGCTTCTGATAGTCACGCACTATGCCCGCGTTAGGAAAGATTCAAGCAGGCAACCGTGAGTGATCTATATTAAGTGGTGCCCTGATAAGAAAGACCGAATGTCTAAATGACGAAAACAGGAGAGTACTATGTCTGACAATACGTCTGGTGGTAAGTGTCCGGTAATGCACGGTGCCAACTCCACCGAAAACCGCGATGTCATGAATTGGTGGCCGGAGGCGCTGAACCTTGACATCCTGCATCAGCATGACCGTAAAACCAATCCGCTGGGTGAAGACTTCGATTACCGTGAAGAAGTCAAAAAGCTCGATTTCGAAGCCGTCAAGAAAGACCTGCACGCACTGATGACCGATAGCCAGGACTGGTGGCCGGCAGACTGGGGCCACTATGGCGGCCTGATGATTCGTATGTCCTGGCACGCTGCCGGTACTTACCGTATCCAGGACGGCCGTGGTGGCGGTGGTACCGGTAACCAGCGCTTCGCTCCACTGAACTCCTGGCCCGATAACGTCAGCCTCGACAAGGCCCGCCGTCTGCTGTGGCCGATCAAGAAAAAGTACGGCAACAAACTGAGCTGGGCTGACCTGATTATCCTGGCCGGTACCGTAGCCTATGAGTCTATGGGGCTGCCGTCTTACGGCTTCTCCTTCGGCCGTGAGGACATCTGGCACCCGGAAAAAGACATCTACTGGGGTAACGAGAAAGAGTGGCTGGCACCGTCTGATGAGCGTTACGGCGACGTAGAAAAGCCAGACACCATGGAAAACCCGCTTGCCGCGGTTCAGATGGGCCTGATCTATGTAAACCCGGAAGGCGTGAACGGCCAGCCGGATCCGATCAAAACCGGTGAGCAGGTACGCGTAACCTTCGCCCGCATGGCGATGGACGATGAAGAAACTGCAGCCCTGACGGCCGGTGGCCACACGGTTGGTAAGTGTCACGGTAACGGTGACGCCGGTGCCCTTGGCCCCGAGCCGGAAGCAGCTGATGTAGAAGAGCAGGGCCTTGGCTGGAGCAACCCGAACATGAAGGGTAAGGCTGCCAATGCTGTGACTTCCGGTATTGAAGGCGCCTGGACAACCCATCCGACCAAGTTCGATATGGGGTACTTTGACCTTCTGTTCGGCTACGAATGGGAGCTGAAGAAGAGCCCGGCTGGTGCCTGGCAGTGGGAGCCAATCAATATCAAGGAAGAGGATAAGCCGCTGGACGCCAGTGATCCGTCCAAGCGCTACAATCCGATCATGACCGATGCCGACATGGCCATGAAGATGGATCCGAAGTACCGTGCAATCTGCGAGAAGTTCATGGCAGACCCGGAATACTTCAAAGATTGCTTTGCCCGTGCCTGGTTCAAGCTGACTCACCGTGATCTGGGCCCGAAGAGCCGTTATATCGGCCCGGAAGCGCCGGCAGAAGACCTGATCTGGCAGGATCCGGTACCGGCAGGCAGCACCGACTACTGTGAAGAAGTGGTCAAAGAGAAGATTGCTGCCAGCGGCCTGAGCATCAGCGAAATGGTCAGCACTGCCTGGGACAGCGCCCGTACCTTCCGTGGCTCTGATATGCGCGGTGGTGCCAACGGCGCCCGTATCCGCCTGGCTCCGCAGAAAGACTGGGAAGGCAACGAGCCAGCCCGTCTGAGCAAGGTGCTGAAAGTGTACGAGCAGATTTCTGCCGAAACCGGTGCCAGTGTGGCCGATGTGATCGTACTGGCTGGTAGCGTGGGTATCGAGAAAGCTGCGAAAGCGGCCGGTTACGATGTTCGCGTACCCTTCCTGAAGGGCCGTGGCGACGCGACCGACGAGATGACCGATGCGCCGTCTTTCGAGTACCTGGAACCGGTAGCCGATGGCTTCCGTAACTGGCAGAAGAAAGACTACATCGTGAAGCCGGAAGAGCTGCTGCTCGACCGCGCCCAGCTGATGGGTCTGACTGCACCGGAGATGACCGTTCTGATCGGTGGTATGCGTGTACTGGGCACCAACCACGGTGGCACCAAGCACGGTGTGTTCACAGACCGTGAAGGCCAGCTCACGAATGATTTCTTCGTGAACCTGACCGACATGGCCTACAGCTGGAAACCGGTGGGTAACGGAACCTACGAGATCCGTGACCGCAAGACCGACCAGGCCAAGTGGACCGCAAGCCGCGTAGACCTGGTGTTCGGCTCCAACTCCATCCTGCGTTCCTACGCAGAGGTGTACGCCCAGGACGATAACGGCGAGAAGTTCGTGAAGGACTTTATCGCTGCCTGGACCAAGGTCATGAACAACGACCGCTTCGACGTACAGGCATAATCTGCCGGTAACGTTGTAAAATCAGCCGGGCATTCCGTTTCGGGGTGCCCGGCTACCTATTTCCCCCCGAATTCCTTACAATCCGCTCCGCCTGATTTTTGATCAGCCGCACTCTGATTCACTTCTTTCAGTATCTGGAGCCTTCATGCGAATCATCCTTGCCCCGATGGAAGGGCTGGTCGACGCACCCATTCGTGAAACCCTGACCAAGGTCGGCGGGATTGACCGGTGCGTGACGGAATTTATTCGCGTGACCCACGGTATGCTGCCGCCCCGGATTTTCTACAAGTACGCTCCGGAACTGCACAACGGTGCGCTCACGGAGGTAGGTACACCCGTGGCCGTGCAGTTGCTTGGCTCCAACGCCGAAATGATGGGCCGCCACGGTGCCAAGGCCGCAGAACTGGGAGCCGGGCAGGTGGATATCAATTTTGGCTGCCCCGCCAAAACCGTGAACAAGCACAAAGGTGGTTGCGTGCTGATGCGCGAGCCGGAGCTGATGTATGAAATCACGGCGGCCGTTCGCCGGGCCGTTCCGGCGGACGTTCCCGTCACCGCCAAGATGCGTCTGGGCTACGACGACCGATCCATGGGCGTGGCCTGTGGCCAGGCGTTGGAGGCCGCCGGTGCTTCGGAGATTGTTATTCACGCCCGCAGCAAGGTGGATGGCTACAAACCGCCCGCTTACTGGGAAGAAATCGCCAAGGTACGCGAAGCGGTCAAAAGCCAAGTGATTGCCAATGGTGAAATCTGGACCGTGGACGATTACTGGCGCTGCCGAAAAGTCTCCGGCTGCGACGATGTGATGATCGGCCGTGGCTTGATCGCCCGGCCAGATCTGGCGGCACAGATTAAAGCCTCGCAGCAGGGTGAGACCATAGAACCCATGAGCTGGGCGGAGGCCGTGGTTCTGGTCAGGGAATACGCCGCCGCCTTGCAGACCCGCCTGGAAGACAAATACGTTACCGGCCGCATCAAACAATGGCTCAACTACCTGCGCCAGGGTTTTGCTGAAGCTGAAGCCCTGTGGCCCCAGGCCCGCAAAATCCGGGAAGTGGCGCCCATGTTGGCCTGCCTGGACCAACCGGTTGGCCTGGCGCAACGCAGCTTTAACGCCGCCTGACTCCTCGCTTTTGGTTCCTCTGGACTAGACTGGTACAAACCGGGATTGTTGTCGTAAATCCTTCCGGTTCATGTAAACGAGAGGGACAACACCATGAGAACAAAAACAGCAGGCATCGCGGCCCACCTGTTTTTCGGCGCCACCCTGGCGCTGACGGCGGCTACCGCCGCGCAGGCAGACGACCACGTGGTCAAAGTAACGCCCTTGGGCAGCCATGACGGTGAGTTCTGCAGCCGCGACCGTGCCCTGATCTTTGAAGACCCCAACGGCACTCGTATTCTCTACGATGCCGGCCGAACCGTAGCTGGCGGCGATGACCCGCGGCTTGGCGACATTGATGCCATCCTGGTGTCGCACATGCATGGTGACCATGTGGGGGACCAGCGTATTGCCAGGACCAATCAGGGTAGTTGTGCCAGCCCGGATACCTCCGTTTCCAGCCTGCCTCAATCCAACACCGTGGACATTGCCCTGAAGAAAAACGCCACCATCGTGACCGGCAGCGAAATGCCCGCATTCTTCGCGGCCAAGCTGAAAGAAGGGGGTGGTGATCCGTCAAAATCCGTGCTGGTTCGCTTTGGCGGCAGCCGGGACATCGGCGGTGTGTCGATTACCACCGTGCCGGCTGTGCATAGCAACGGGGTGTCACCGTCGTTTCTGTCCGGGCCGCTGGCGGACTACCTGGCGGCAGCGGGCGTGGGCGCCAGTGTGGGACCGCCTACCGGTTATGTGCTGACCTTCAGCAATGGTCTGGTGGTGTATCTGTCCGGGGATACCGGGATTACCGCCGAGCAGAAGTTGGTGGTTAATGAGCATTACGGGGCGCAGTTGGTGGTGATGAATATCGGCGATACCTTTACCACCGGCCCGAAAGAAGCGGCCTACGTGGTGAACGACCTGATCGGGCCGACGGCAGTGATTGCGTCGCACGCCAACGAGCCAGCCACCGAGGGCGGAAAACTAAAAGAGGGCACCCGTACCGCAATGTTCCGGGAATTGGCATCCATGCCGGTATACGTGCCGCTGAGTGGCCAGGTCATGGCCTTCAACGGTTCCGCCGGGTGCGTGAGCGGTTGTAACTGAGGGCCGGAATCAGCCCTCGTTTTCCATCGCAGGGCTGTAATCGCCAGAACGGGCCAGGCCATTAAGCCTGGCCCGTTTTTTCATGGCCTCCTGGGCTTTGTCGGCATTTTCCAGCTTGCCGGCCCAGGCTTTCAGGGCAGGTTCCTGCAGGGCACGGCCATAGGAAAAACTGAGTTCCCAGGGGGGATAGCCCATGCTGTTCAGGGCATTCAGGTTTTCGGTGGATTCCTCCGGAGTCTGGCCACCGGACAAGAAGAATATGCCCGGTACAGCCGCCGGCACCACCCGTCGGAACACGCTGAGGGTGGCTTCGGCAACTTGCTCCGGGCTGGCTTTGCCGGCTTCCTTGCCCGGTGTCACCATGCTGGGCTTCAGTACCATGCACTCCAGGTTAACCCGGTGGCGGTGCAAGGCCTTGAATACTTCCAGCAGCACGTCTTCGCTCACCTCTGCGGCCCGTTCAATGCTGTGGCTGCCGTCAATCAGCACCTCCGGCTCTACGATCGGCACAATACCCATCGACTGGCATACAGCGGCATAACGGGCCAGCACCTCGGCGTTGGATTTGATGGCCTGGAATGAGGGCAGGGTATCGGAAACGTGGAACACATCCCGCCACTTGGCGAACCGGGCACCGAGCTTGTAG
>CAYUNQ010000010.1:0-21513 GCA_964446185.1 uncultured Marinobacter sp.
CTGACCAAGTCCCTGAGCTTCAATATCTACGATATCTGTTACGCGCAGACCGAAGAACAGCGTGAAGCCTATATTGATTACATCGACGAGATGTACAACGCCGAGCGTCTGACCCAGATCCTTTCAGACGTGGTCAAGATCATCGGCGCCAACATCCTCAACATTGCCCGCCAGGACTACGAGCCCCATGGCGCGTCTGTCACCATGCTGATTGCCGAGCATGAAGTGACCGACAGTGAAGCCAATAACGAGGAATCCCCGGGCCCGCTGCCAGACACCATTGTTGCGCACCTGGACAAGAGCCACGTAACCGTGCACACCTACCCGGAAAGCCATCCCCACGATGGCGTAAGCACCTTCCGGGCGGATATCGACGTATCCACCTGCGGCCTGATTTCACCCCTGAAGGTACTGAACTACCTGATCCACAGCTTCGATTCCGATGTCGTGACCGTGGACTACCGGGTGCGGGGCTTCACCCGTGATGTCGACGGCACCAAGCACTACATAGACACCCAGAACGCCTATCAGATGATCGACGTGAACGTGTACCAGGAAAACCTGTTCCACACCAAGATGATGCTGAAGGACTTCAACCTGGATAACTATGTATTCGGCGTGAATGCTGGCGAACTGGACCCGGCCGAAGCCCAGTCCATCGAAGACCGTCTGCGCCGTGAAATGCTGGAGATTTTCTACTCCCGAAACGTGGAGTAATCCGGCCCTGCCGGTGGCCCGGGCGGGCCGCCGGCCGCTCCTTCAGTTTTTTTGATCCCTCCCGCCAGAATTCTGCGTTTTCATCCTGCCCGTCGCCCCGGTTTAATGGAACCATTGCTAACCGAGAGGACGACACCATGACGCATCGCGCCCTGAAACAGATTATCCCCGCACTGGAGACCTCCGATGGTGCCGGGGTAAAAATCAAACGCTCCCTGGGCCAGCGCCAGAGCATCCGCATGGATCCCTTCCTGATGCTCGACGAGTTCGGCTCTGACCAGCCCCAGGATTACATTGCCGGCTTTCCCGCCCACCCGCACAGGGGTTTCGAGACGGTCACCTACATGATCGAAGGCCACATGTTGCACGAAGACCACCTGGGTAACCGGGGCAACCTGCGCAACGGCGGCGTACAGTGGATGACCGCCGGCCGGGGCATTGTGCACTCGGAAATGCCGCAGCAGGAATCCGGCCTGATGCGCGGTTTTCAGCTCTGGCTTAACCTGCCGGCCGCCGAGAAAATGAAGCCGGCCGGTTACCGGGACATACAGCCGGAAGATATTCCCACTTTCAGTCAGGAGGGTGCCACGGTAAAACTGATTGCCGGAGAAATGGTTGTCAGCGGCGCTCAGGTGTCTGGCGCGGTAACCGGCGGCAGCACCGATGCGATGTATGCCGACATCCAGTTGGAGCCCAACACCCGCCTGTCATTGCCGGTGCCGGCCAGCCATAACGCCCTGCTCTACCTGTATGACGGTGCCGCCAGCCTGGTCACGGGCGAGGAACAAACCATGCTGCAGGACTCCGCGGCCAGCGTGCTGGCTGAAGGTGATGAGGTGCTGCTGGCCACGGGCAGCCAGCCAGCCCGGTTGCTGCTGATCGCCGGCAAGCCCATCGGCGAGCCGATCGTGCAATACGGCCCGTTTGTGATGAACACCCGGGAAGAAATCGAACAGACCCTGCGGGACTACCAGAGCGGCCGGCTGACCGCCTGAGCCTCAGGCGAAGGCCTTGCCGGCCATCAGCTTCTGCACCATGGGCCGGACAATCAGGTCCATGGCCAGCGCCATTTTGGTACCGGGAATCACCAGGGTGTCGTGACGGGACAGGCTGCTGTGGGGGATCACCTGCAGCAGCCAGGCAAAGTCGACATCTGTGGCCTCCCGGAAGTGGATCACCACCATGCTCTCGTCTTCGGTGGGCACATCCCGGGCAATAAACGGGTTAGAAGTGTCCACCAGCGGGATGCGCTGGAAGTTGATGTGGGTATGGGAGAACTGCGGCACGATGTCGTGTACGTAGTCGTTCATCCGGTTAATGATGGTCTTGACCACCGCATCCGGGCTGTAACCCCGCTGGTTGGTGTCCCGGTGGATTTTCTGGATCCACTCCAGGTTCACAATGGGCACCACGCCGATCAGCAGATCCACAAACTGGGCAATGTTGTAGTTTTCGCTCACCAACCCGCCGTGCAATCCCTCGTAGAACAGCAAGTCGGTGTCCGCCGGCAGTGAACGCCAGGGCGTAAAGGTGCCCGGCTTGAAACCGGCGGCGATCAGTTCGCGGTCTTCATCGTGCACATACTGACGGCAGCGGCCATTGCCGGTGTGGCTGTAGTCGTACATCAGCGCTTCCAGCCGGTCCATGTGGTTGGCCGCGAGGGCAAAGTGGTTGCGCTCCCCGAACTGGCCCTTGGCCGCCAGCCGGGCCATCTGCTCCCGGGTGTAGCGATGGAAACTGTCACCGCTGACCATGGCTGCGCGGATATCTTCACTGGCAAACAACCGGCTGAAAATCTGGCCGGTGGTGCTGGTGCCCGCCCCGGAAGACCCGGTAACGGCAATAATCGGATGGCGTTTGGACATAAACGGCAAGGCTCCGGGATCAGGTCAGGCTCTCGAGCAGGCGCGGTTTCTCGATCGCAAAGCCCTGAGCATAGTCCACTCCCAGCTGTCTCAACAGATCCAGCACCTCCCGCGACTCCACCTGCGAGGCAATCACTTCCCGCTCCATGTAGTGGGCCATGTCGACCATGGACTTCACCATGGTCTGGTCGGTCTTGCTGGACGCGAGCTGGCTGGTAAAGGCACTGTCGATCTTGATCAGGTCAACCGGCAGCGAACGCATAAGCTGGAACGACCCGGGGCCGCTGCCAAAATTACCCAGACAGAAACGGCAGCCCAGCTCTTTCATTTCCGCCATAAAATCTGCCACCGCCTGAAGATCGTTGATGGTCGACGCTTCGGTCAGTTCGAACCAGAGCCGCTCGATGGGCGCATCCTGCTCGCTGAGTTTTTCGTAAATGAACTCCAGCAGCGACTGGTCATTCAGAGAGTGGCCGGACAGGTTGATACAGATACCAGCCACGGCACGGGGATCCGGAGCCTCAACCCGCAACCAGTCCAGCATATGCCCCACCACCCAGCGGTCTACCACCTGCATCCGGTCGTAGCGTTCGGCCATGCGGATAAAGTCCTGGCCGCTGATCAGCTGGCCGCTGTCATCGTACATGCTGATCAGCACTTCGTACTGGGACGGCAATCTGGCAGAGCCATGCAGCGGGATGATTTTCTGGCAGCGCAGCAGCATACGCTCGTCGGCAGGGTTCTGCAGGTTCGCCAGCCGCGCGGCAATCTGCTCCTGACGGTCCTGGTCGGCTTTTTCCGGCGCATACTCCGCGATAGTGCCCTCACCTTTCTTGCGGGCTGCCGCCAGGGCCTGTTCGGAAGCGCGCAACCAGCGCTCGCCGTTGATCAGCACCGGCAGGTCCGGCACCAGGCCCACGTTGGCAGACAGCGCGTACTGATTGCCGCCGAACTCAAACCGCTCGGCTTCAAGGGTGCCAATCAGCGCCTTGGCAATGGCATTGCCCTGTTCAGCAGACACCAGCATGGCGAACTCGTTACCGGCCAGGCGCGCCACCGGCCGGCCACTCTCGGCTTGTCGGCACAGGATATCTGCCAGCCGTTTCAGCACCTCGTCACCGGCCTGGTAGCCGGCGGTGTCGTTCAGCAAGCGGAAACCGCGCAGGTCCAGATACAGCAAGGCCTGATTTTCTTCCCGCCCGGCCAGCTGCTGGTCGAGCATGCGCTCGAACTCCCGGCGGTTCAGCAGGCCGGTGAGCTGGTCGTGACTGGACGCCCAGGACAGCTGGTCGTATACATCCTTGACCATGCGGTCGATGCTTTCATCCACCAGCGGCCGGTCATACTCGTCATCAGGAACCATCACACCCTGGCGCATCTGCCGGGCCAGGTCTTCCAGGGCCAGCTCCACAACCCGCATACCCTGATGGTTCACAAAGACAAAGCGCCCGG
Organism: uncultured Marinobacter sp.; assembly: GCA_964446185.1. Classification (GTDB taxonomy): domain Bacteria; phylum Pseudomonadota; class Gammaproteobacteria; order Pseudomonadales; family Oleiphilaceae; genus Marinobacter. The sequence goes on from CAYUNQ010000010.1 coordinate 4,035, forward strand.
AGTCAGGGCCAATCCACACCAGCCGGATGTGCTGGGGCTGTTCCGGCTGGCTCATATCCTGCAGCCAGCATCCTGTCTGCAACTGCCGGGCGCGGGTAATCCAGCGCTGGAGGTTACGGCGCTCCAGCTCACTCAAGCCATCCTGATCCGGCACCGCCGGTGCGGGCGCAGCATCGGGCACATCCACCATCTCCGGCGGCTCTTCCGGGGCCCGGACCAGGAACAGTTTGAGCTCATCCCGAATGCGGGAAGAAGGCATGTGGGTACCGTAAATCGACCCGAGGCCATCCTGGATCAGCCGCAACAGTTCCGGCAGGTTGACCTCCATCCCCGGATCTTCGGCGAACGCCTTCAGAGTATCGATTACCCCGAGATAATCAGCCCAAAGCGGACTGTCTGGCCCCTGACGGATCCAGACCAGCGACAGCAGGTCGCGCCAGCCGCCGTCCAGCAGGGTTATCAGGGCCCGGGGCACTCTCCGGCCGGCAATTTTCCGGTTAACCGCGACGTTAACTGCCTCCCGGGATTCGGCTACTTTCTGGGCCCCTTCTGCCGCAGCGCTCACCCGTTCGACATTGCGCCGATAGATCTGGGTCTGCCGCTCAATCAGGGCATCCAGCTCAGCCAATGTCTGCTCGAACAGCCCGGGATCCTGCTCGAACTCCGTGGCAATCCGGTGCACCAGTTCATCAACCCGTCGCTGTATGACCGGGTTGACCCGGCCGCCCCGGACGCCGAGCTGAGCCAGCCGGTTCATCACCTCCCTCACCGGGCTGTCGTGATCCTCGAAGAACGCCGGATCACGCATTACAACCTTCAGCACCGGCACTTCCAGGCGGCGCATAATGGCCTGGGCATGATCACTGAGTTTCGGGCTGGCCAATACACTCTGGAAAAAGCGGTCGACGACATCCAGGGTTTCCGCTTGTTCCGGGTTCAGGCCGGCATCACTGGCCGCCTCCCGAACCTTGCCAAGCACCCGCTGTTTCAGCGAGATGCCATCGTCTTCGCCGCCAACGCCCTGCAGCTGCAACTCCTGCAACTCACGGTACAGCTCGCCCGATGACAATGGCCGGGCGTCAGCCTGCATGGCAGCGACAGCAGGTTCCCCGGCAGCCATTCGACTGGCCTGCAAGGTAGCCAGCAGGTTGCGCACCGTGGCGAACGCCGTCCTTGCTGACTGGGAGTACCCGGGGAAGTCACCACCGGCCCGGTCGCTGGCCTGGGCGACATTGTCTTCTGCTGTGCGCTCCGGAGCGTTAGGAGCCGGGACGGGTGTTTTAGCCGGCGCCGGCTCTGGCGGGCGCTTTGCCGGCTTGCTTTCCGGTTGTTCGCTGAGATAGCGGGAGAGGTCCAGGTCCGGCAAGATACCGTGCCGGATCAGGATGTTATTGAGCTCCCGGTACATCGGCCCGAGTTCCCGAAGAACGGTGAGCTCGAACACCTTCAGGCACACCTTTTCGATGTCCCGGGACAGGTTGAGCTGGGCCAGTGCATTATGGAAAGCTTCACAAACCAGGGCCGGCCCCAGGGGATTGTGGTGACCGGTCCGGTTGGCAATCTTGAGGTGGTCCAGGCGCAGTTTCAGTTGCAGCAACTCACCGCGATACTGTGTATCGGCCCGGGTGACCATCACCCGTACCGCCAGCCACTCCTCGAATTCATTCTTGTCCACCACCGACAACGCCGCCCCGGCCGCACCTCTGGGCTCCGGCTTCAACGGGGACTGCAGGCTTGCTGCCATCTGGTGCCAGATCACCCGCTGCCGGCTGTGGATTTGCCCTGCGGCTTCAAGGTAATCGTGGCTTTGCTGGTCGTGCCCGGCCTTGCGTGCCGAGGCCTTAAGCTCTTCGGACATCTGCACAATGCAGGCGTCCATCAACGGCTCGATATAATGGGTGATTGCCCGGGCGGCCTGATGAAGCACAAACTGAACCCGCTCAGACGGCGCCTTGAGCGACGAGCGGTCCTGGTCCCGGTTTGCACCGCACAGCTTCAGCATGGCGTTCACCGCTTCCGGGTCAGAGCGGGTAAAGCTGACCCCCATCGCCCCCTGAGTGCGCCGGGTGGGGGTTACATGGAGTTCGTAACGGCGGTTTCCCTCGAGCCCGCGAAAACGCACAATCAGCTCGTTCGGCGGCTCATCGGCAAAGGCCCGTTCCAGTTTTCGGGACGTCTCATCGGAATAACGGATGTACATCCCCTCTGCACAGAAGTCAGCGATCTGGCAGGGCAGCACGTTGCCGCTGCCAATATCGAGTTGGGCTGCGAGCTTTATGGGCTGTCGGGTACTGCTACGACGTTCTTTCGGATCCATGAAATTCCTGACCAGTTACCAAGCCGACGGCGCTTGTGTGCAATGCAGATGCACCGTGACCGTGCGAGTGTTTCATCATAACATTCCATGTCATGAAACAGCTTATTCAGATCAATCTTCTTTTACTACTGTTGACCGGCATATCCGGGTGCTCGACCTTTGGCTACTACAGCCAGGCCATCGGCGGCCACCTGTCACTGATGATGCGGGGCGAGTCGGTACAAAGCCTGCAAAAACAGCCGGACACAGCACCGGAATTGCGGCAGAAACTGGAGCTCGCCGAGGCTGCGCGCCGCTTCGCCCGCCACCAACTGAACCTGCCCGTGGGCGATGCGTTTACCGAGTTCGTGGAGCTGGGCCGGCCTTGGGTAGTGGTCAACCTGGTGGCCGTACCCGAGTTTTCCCTGGAGCCCCACCGCTGGTGCTATCCGGTGCTGGGCTGTCAGGCTTACCGGGGCTACTTCAAACTCGAGCGGGCCCGCAAGGAAGAAGCCCGGTTCCGCCAGCAGGGCTACGATACCTTTATCGGCGGGGTAACGGCCTATTCAACCCTGGGCTGGTTTGATGATCCGCTGCATACCGGCTTTACCAGCCTGTCTGATGACCGCATGGTGGCCCTGATGTTCCACGAACTGGCGCATCAGGTGGTCTACATGGCCGGGGATACCGCATTTAACGAAAGCTTTGCCACGGCGGTGGAGCTGGAGGGGTTACGCCTGTGGCTAGAGCAACAGGGCAGCGCTGGGGATTTTCGTTTGGCCCTGAACCGGCAGGAACACCGAAACCGCACCCTGGCGCTGGTTGAGGCCGCCACCGCAGAGCTGGAACAACTGTACGGCCAGCAGGGTGAACTTGCACCGGAACAGCTGCGCCAGCGCAAAGCGGACCTGCTGGGGCAGCTGGCTCAGGCCTACGCCCGACTGGCCGATGACTACCCGGAGCCGGGGCCTTTCGGGGCGCCGCCGGTGCAGCTGAACAATGCCAATCTGGCCTTGTTCCGCCAGTACAACCAGCATGTGCCGGCGTTCAGGCAGTTGTTACGGGATCTGGACTACGACTTCGGGGCTTTCTACCGGCAGGTAGAACAGCTGTCGAGCCAGCCGGAACCCCAACGCCGGGCCCGGCTGAGTGAGCTGTCACATCGGTTTGACGAACACTTTTGAGTTGCGCTGGGTGTTGTAGGCCGCCAGCTTCGGACCAGGCAGGTCCTGCACGGCAGTGGGTTCGAAGCCCCGCTCCCGGAACCAGTGTTCGGTCTGGGTAGTGAGTACAAACAATTTGCGGATGCCCTGACTGCGGGCCAGCTTTTCCACCATGGCCAGGATGTCATCACCCCGCCCGGCACGGCGATAGGACGGGTCAACGGCGAAGCATGAAAGCTCACCCGCGCCTTCATCCGGATAGTTGTACAGGGCGGCGCAACCCACAATGGTGCCGTCCCGCTCTGCCACCACAAACCGGTCGATTTCGGTTTCCAGCATTTCCCGGGAGCGGCGCACCAGTACACCCTGCTCTTCCAGCGGCTGGATCAGTTCCAGTATACCGCCAATGTCTTCCACCCGGGCCTGGCGAATCTGCTCGTAGTTGTCGCCGCTGACCAGGGTGCCGGAGCCGTCCCGGGTGAACAGCTCTTCCAGCAGGGCGCCGTCTTCGGCGTAACTGATGATATGGGCCCGACGCACCCCTTTAACACAGGCATCGCAGGCGGCTTTCAGCAGCGTAGCGTCATGGCCGGTCACGGTGTTGTCATTCAGCCGCTCGGAGGCCTGGCGCGCAGACAATTCCCGGATCAGCGAGCCATCTTCATCCAGCAGGCCTTCGTCATCAATGAACACGATCAGTTTTTCTGCCTGCAGCGCCGCGGCCACCTGGCTGCCAACATCTTCGTAGGACAGGTTGAAGGCGTCGCCGGTGGGTGAATAGCCCATGGGCGGCAACAGCACTATGTGGCCCAGCTCCAGCATCTGCTCGATACCCCGGCTGTCGACCCGGCGCACCCGGCCGGTGTAGCCGTAATCAATACCATCCAGAACCCCGACCGGCTTGGCGGTAACATAGTTGCCACTGCTGACGCGGATCCGGGCGTTGTGCATCGGCGAATTCACCAACCCCATGGACAGCTGGCTTTCAATATAAGCACGCAAGCCGCCAATGGCTTCCATAACCAGCGGCAGATGGTCGTCGGGGGTAACTCTGAGCCCGCGGGAGAATGTTGATTCGAGACCGGCATCATCCAGTCGCGACTGGATCTGCGGGCGGCCACCAAAAGCCACCACCAGGCGCACACCCAGGCTGCTGAGCAGGGCGATATCGTGGATGATATTGATGAAGTTCCGGTGTTCAATGGCGTCGCCAGGCATGGTCAACACCACCGTTCGCCCGCGATGGGCGTTGATGTACGGTGATGAGTGCCGGAACCCGTGTAGCCAGTCGTTCGATTTCAATCCAGTCTCCCTGTTCATCCGGTGCAGAACTGCCTGATCAGTCCCTGCAGAATATCCACCGTGGGCTGCAATTGCGACAATTCCAGGTACTCGTCAGGCTGGTGCGCCTGGTCAATAGAGCCTGGCCCCATCACCAGGGTTTCCAGCCCCAGCTTCTGCAACCAGGGCGCCTCGGTGGCAAAGGCCACGGCGTGGGCCTTGTGACCGGTGAGTTTTTCACAGGCCTGTACCAGGGCTGCATCGGCCGGCGTCTCGAACGGCGGTACGCCATCAAACAATGGCTCGAAACTGAGCGCCAGCTGGCGCCGCTCGGCCAGCGGCTGGATGCGGTTCAGGATCGCCTGGCGCAGGTTGTCCATGTCCATGCCCGGCAAAGGGCGCAGATCAAAGTGCAGCTCGCAGCGGGCACAGATACGATTGGGGTTATCGCCGCCGTGGATACAACCAAGGTTAAGGGTGGGCACCTGCACCTTGAACGCTGGGTTACGGTACTTTTCCTGCCACTGGCTGCGCAGTGCCAGCAGCTCGGTCATGGCTTCGTGCATGCCCTCCAGGGCATTACGCCCCAGGTCAGGATTCGATGAATGGCCGGACTGCCCCTCGAAGCTCAGCCGCTCCATCATGATGCCTTTGTGCATGCGCACCGGGCGGAGGTTGGTGGGTTCGCCAATCACCGCGTAGCGGGCCTTGGGCTTGCCCGCCTCGGCCAGCGCCCGGGCCCCGTTCATCGAGCTTTCTTCGTCGGCGGTGGCAAGAATAATCAGAGGCTGCTTCAGGGGCTGGCCGACGAAGGCTTTCGCCGCCTCGATCGCGAGCGGAAAAAAACCTTTCATATCGCAGGCGCCCAGGCCATACCAGCGATTGTCTTTTTCGGTCAGGGTGAAGGGATCGCTGTGCCAGCGCTGGTCGTCAAAGGGCACGGTATCGGTATGGCCAGACAGCACCAACCCGCCGGGGCCACTGCCCAGAGTGGCAATCAGGTTGTACTTGCCGGGCATGCCCGGCACATCCAGGATCTCGATGGCAAAGCCCAGCGCTTCCAGCCACTCGGCCAAGGTTCGAACCACGGCCTCGTTACTGTGGTCCCAATCCGGCGACGCACTGCTGATCGATGGCAGGGCAATCAATCGGGCCAGCATATCCCGGATACCCGGCACGCTGGCTGTATTGTCGGTGTTCACCATCCCGGCCTCCCGGCTGTTGGCATCAATTTGCCCGGCCGCGCCGCCAGACTTCGAACTGGCTGATGGCACGGATCAGGATCGGGTAGGATACTTCGCCGCCACCCACCGAACGGGTAATGTCCATTTCCCTCTCTCCGACCATATCGAGCCGGCCTTCAACCTGGTTGCCGTTCGACAGGGTGACCCGAACCTGCCGGCCGATCCAGTCCGCCGCGTTTTCGGGATCTTCTTCATACCACTGCTGCTTGCCCGGCTCTTCCTGCACGGCTACCGGCTCCATGGCTTCAGCGGGCAGTGCCTGCTCAACCACCGCAATGGCGGTCAGGTAGACATCCGGAACGGTGGCGCCGTTGTAGGTTACCGGCCAGGCAGCCTCCGGATTGTCTTCGGTGCGCACCGGGATATCCGGCATACCAGTGGTGGCAACAACCGGGAATACCAGCTCGCCACCTTCGGTCAGCCACTGGCGATACAATGCCACCAACTGGTCACTGGCCTGGAGCCCTCGGGCCTGAAGCCCGGACTCCAGTGCCGTTGCCGCCTTGCCCGCCCACTCGTTCACCGTGAGCCCGGTTTCCCGGCCACAGTAGGCTGACAACCGGCGCATCAGGCCACCATCACGCAGTGTCACACTGGCAGGCGCTTCGGCATCGGCCAGGGCCAGCCCTGAATCCATCAGTCGCACGCGGGCGCCGGGCCAGTGGACTTCGAGGCTGCCGGTGTCCACGGTATTCAGTTCCGCTCGCAGGCCTTCACTGTCCTGACTCAGCAACAGGTCACCACGAATGGCTTCGATACCCATGCGAGTGAGGTCGCCGCTGCCCAGCTGCTGGCGCGGATCCGGGGCACAGGACAGCACAATCAGGGGAGCAAGCGCCGCTTCAGCCTCAGCGCTGGCCGTCACCCAATTGCGGAACATGATCGGTTCCAGCGCCATGCTGGCCTGCTCTACCTTCAGCTGCCAGTCAGCGGGCAGCGGTTCCGGGTACATCAGCGCCGTCAGCAAACTCACCGGTGAGCCGGCATCCAGCTCCACCAGCCCAAGCTTCAACGGCTGGGTCAACCGGAAATCCTGCCAGCTGGCCTGCTTCAGCAGCAACCGGCCATCCAGCGCGGAGCCGATGCTGCCCCGCTGCAATACTCCGGCTTCCGAGAGCGCCGTGCGTGCCTCCGCCAGGCGCTGATCTGCCAGCCACCAGACACCGGCCTTGAAGCCGGCAAACACCACCAGGGCCAGGATGATCAGAAAGGACAACAGGCGCTTCATGCCACGGATACTCCCGGTTATCGGCTTCAGTTACGGGAAATCAGGGTACCGACACCCTCGTCGGTAAAGATTTCCAGCAGACAGGCGTGGGCTACCCGGCCATCGATGATGTGGGAGGTACGCACACCGTTTTCCACCGCACTCAGGGCACAACGGATTTTCGGCAGCATGCCGCCGTGGATAGTGCCGTCTTCAATCAGGTCGTTGACCTGCTGCGCCGTCAGGCCGGTCAGCACCTTGTCATCCTTGCTCTTCAGGCCAGAGACGTTAGTCAGCAGAATCAGCTTTTCCGCTTTCATGGCCTCCGCCACCTTGCCGGCCACCAGGTCCGCATTGATGTTGTAGGAAGTGCCGTCCGGGCCGACACCAATAGGCGCGATCACCGGAATCACGTTGCTGCGGGTGAGCATGTCGATCACATCCACGTTCACGCTGGCCACTTCGCCCACGTGGCCGATGTCGATGATTTCCGGGCGCTCCAGCTCCGGGGACCGATCCACCACTTCCAGCTTGCGGGCCCGGATCAGGTTGGCGTCTTTTCCGGTCAGGCCCACGGCGGTGCCGCCCTGGGCGTTGATCAGGGAAACAATTTCCTTGTTGACCTGGCCACCGAGCACCATCTCTACCACGTCCATGGTTTCCGCGTCGGTCACCCGCATGCCGTTCACAAAGCGGGACTTGATGTTCAGCCGCTCCAGCAGTTCTCCGATCTGGGGGCCGCCGCCGTGCACCACGATGGGGTTGATACCGACCAGCTTCATCAACACCACGTCGCGGGCAAAGCTGCTTTTCAGCTCTTCATTTTCCATGGCGTTGCCGCCGTACTTGATAACAACCGTCTTGCCGGTAAACCGTTGGATATAGGGCAGGCCCCGGCTCAGTACCGAGGCCACCTGCATTGCTGTTTCACGATCCAGCGCCATGGTGATGTGTTAATCCTTACTGTCAGAGAATGGTTTCAATCAGAACCCGGCAACCAGGTCCGGTGCCGCTTTCTGTAACTGTTCCCGGAACACGGACTTGATCCGCTCCAGGGCTTCTTCGGTTTCTGCCTCGAACCGCAATACCAGTACCGGTGTCGTATTAGATGCCCGGCACAGGCCCCAGCCATCGGTGTAATCCACCCGCAGTCCGTCAATATTGCTGATGTTGCCATCACCAAAATCAGCCTGCTGTTCCAGCCGCTCGATAATGGCAAATTTATCGCTTTCAGTAACTTCGACATTCAGCTCCGGGGTGCTGATGTCTTCCGGGAAATCCTCGAACACCTCGTCGCTGTGGCGATCTTCAATGCCCAGGATTTCCAGCAACCGGGCGGCGGTATACAGGCCATCATCAAAGCCGTACCAGCGCTCGGCAAAGAAGATGTGCCCGCTCAGTTCACCCGCCAGCAAGGCCCCGGTTTCCTGCATCTTGGCTTTCATCAGGGAATGGCCGCTCTTCCACATAATGGGCCGGCCACCGGCTTCGGAAATTACTCCGGCCAGGCGCCGGCTGCATTTTACGTCGTACAGCACATCGGCACCGGGATTGCGGGATACCACATCCCGGGCAAACAACATCAGCAGGCGGTCCGGCCAGATGATCTTGCCGGTGTTGGTGACAACACCCAGTCGGTCGCCGTCGCCGTCAAAGGCCAGCCCGATATCAGCCCCGGTTTCCTGAACCCTGGCGATCAGGTCCTGCAGGTTTTCCGGCTTGCCCGGATCCGGGTGATGGTTTGGGAAATCGCCATCAACGTCGCAATACAGCGGTGTAACCTCGCAACCCAGCTCTTCGAGCAGCATGGGGCCAAGCTCACCGGCGATACCGTTACCGGCATCCACCACCACCTTGAGGGGGGCTGCCACTGCAATATCTCCGACGATCCGGTCCAGGTAGGCCCGGCGGACATCCTCGTGGGAGAGGCTCCCCTGACCGACGCCGAAGTCGGCATTCTGGATACGGCCGTACAGACCCTGGATGGCGTCGCCCGACAGGGTTTCGCCTCCGAGCATAATCTTCAGGCCATTATAGTTCGCCGGGTTGTGGCTGCCGGTCACCATCACACCGGAGCCAGTCTCCAGGTGGTGGGTGGCAAAATACAGTACCGGCGTGGGTACTGCGCCCACCTGAATAACGTTGCAGCCGGTCGACATCACCCCTCTGGACAGGGCCTGCGCCAGGCCCGGACTGGAATGCCGGCCATCGTAACCGATGCACAGTGAGTCAATACCGCGGCTCCCGGCCTCGGAACCGATGGCCCGGCCGATAACCTCCACCACATCATCGGTCAGACTTTCGCCGACAATGCCGCGAATGTCGTAGGCCCGGAAAATTTCCGGCCGGACTTCCACTTCTGCCAGCACCAGCTCATCCTGCCCGTCCTGCCAGTCCTGCTCGAGCAGGCCCTCATCAAACAGCTCATCGTCGAACAGCGGAGCATCGCCGAAGCCCAGCACATCTTCGTCGCCGTCCATCATGTCGACTTCGGGGATATCATCCTTGAATGCTGCCGGGGAGCTTGTCGCGGAGGCCGCTGCGCCGGCCCTGGCGGATTTGCCGTTACCATTCTGGCCCGCCTTCGCGAGGCGACCTTCCACCACCAGGGACAGCCGGAGCAGCACTTCTCCGGCGGATACCACCGTATCCCAGCGTAAAGCCGGCAGCCGGAGTCGCTCGCCGGAAAACGCCTTGTGGGCCCATTGGGTCAGCGCCGACATGTCTTCCCGAATACTTCTCTGGGCCGCGCTCAGTAACAGCCAGACCACCACTGCCGCCAGTAATGCCGGCAGGCCGATCAGCAACGCCAGTGTAACCGGGCTGATCGCAGCCCCGGGAGCTGAGGCCGCTGTGTACACGACCGACCAGTCCGAGTTGGTTAACGGACGGGATTCTGCCGGACCGCCGCCCTGGCCGTTACTGGCCACGGTACCGGAGCTGCCGGAAATGGTCTGTACCAGCGCCAGCTGGCCTCCCAGCCGACTGTTGGACACCGCCAGCAAGGGCCCCAACCGGGACGCATCGAACACCGCCAGCACGGTACCGGCCACGGCATTGCTTGCCGGGTTACGGACTGCCGCGGCAAACTGTACATACCACTGACCGTCTCTGGGGAAAGCATCGGGGGTCAGCGGAAGGCCACGCTCTGCCCGCCGCGCTAGTTCTGCGCCAGCAAAACCCAGCAGGGAGCCGTTGTCCCCGGTCCGGGGAATGGCGCCGTAAGGAAACACAAATACTGCACTGGCACCGGGCAAGCTGCCCTGAAGCTCGCTGGACAGTTCGCGGGCGCCGGCTTGCCCGGCGAGGCTTCGGAGCACATAGGGCTGGCTGGCAATGGCCTGAACCTGCTCCTGTTGCGCGGCAAAATACTGGTTCAGCCGTTGCTGGGCGCTGTCGGCCTCAACCTGGCGGGCCATCTGGTGATGCCGCTCCGCCGCCGGCATTGCTGCCAGAAAATGCACCGCCACTACAGCCGCTGCACCGGCCAGCACCACAATCAGGGCCTGCTTGAGGGCTAACGGCCCGAGACGGCGCAAACCCTTGGCCGCCGGCTCCGATGTTTTTGTCCCGTCTTGCACCGGGCCCTGTTCCAGCTTCAGGTCCTGAACGGCCTCTTTTGTTTTCTTTTTACCGAATTTCATAACCCATCCCGCAGTTATTATTACGTCCCGGTGCTGTTTTTCTCTGCGAAGTATAGCTGCCCGCCACGCTGGCGGCTTTCAGCTTTTCAGTGTGTGGTCATTGACTACCGGTAGAGCCAAACCCGCCGGCACCCCGCTCGCTGGCGTGGAACTCGGACACCACTTCAAACTCTGCCTGCACTACCGGCACCAGCACCAGCTGAGCGATGCGTTCGCCGACTTCGATGGTGAACGGGGTCTGACCCCGGTTCCAGCAGGACACCATCAACTCCCCCTGATAATCCGAATCGATCAGCCCCACCAGGTTACCCAGCACAATACCGTGTTTGTGGCCCAGGCCACTGCGGGGCAGAATCATGGCCGCCAGCGCCGGATCTTCGATGTAGATCGAAAGGCCCGTGGGAATCAGGTGCGTTTCACCCGGCGCCACCGTCAGCGGCTGCGGTACACAGGCCCGGAGGTCCAGGCCTGCCGAGCCATCGGTGGCGTAGGAGGGAAACGGAATGGCAGATCCGATACGGTCGTCCAGAATCCGGACCTGCAAGTTCTTTTTGGTCATGTTCTTTCCATCCTGTCACTGTGCCTGGCAATGAGCGCAACCAGTCGCTCTGCGATGGCCTGCTTGCTGTCCGGGCCGATGGACTCCTGCCCTTCCGGCCAGAAGACCGTGACGGCATTCTGGTCGCTGTTGAAACCCAGCCCCGGTGCGGAAACGTCGTTGGCTACGATCATATCCAGTTTCTTGCGCTGCATCTTGTCAGTAGCGTAGCGGGCCACATCGGTGGTCTCCGCCGCAAAGCCCACGGTAAACGGCGCATCGGACCTGGCCGCAATGGTGGCCAGGGTGTCCGGGTTACGCACCAGCGCCAGGCTCATGGCCTCGCTGGTTTTCTTGATCTTGTCGCCGGCGCAGTTTTCCGGCCGGTAATCGGCCACCGCAGCGGTGGCAATAAAGACATCGCAGCCTTCAGTCACCGCCTGCTCAGAAGCCCGCAACATATCCTCGGCCGTCACCACTGGCCGGACTTCCACCCCCGCCGGAGCAGGGATATTCACCGGGCCACTGACCAGCACCACCCGGGCTCCGGCCGCGGCTGCGGCACGGGCGATGGCATATCCCATTTTGCCGGAACTGTGGTTGGAGATATAACGCACCGGATCAATCGGCTCCCGGGTTGGCCCTGCGGTAATCACCAGCCGGCGACCGGCAAGCGCTCCCGTGGCCACGGCTGCCGGCTGCGCGATAATCATCCGGGCCAGGGCTTCCGGCTCCAGCATCCGGCCGGGGCCGGTATCGCCACAGGCCTGCTCGCCCTGATCTGGCCCCCACAGGGTAATCTGTGGATCTTCCGTGAGCAGCTGCACGTTGCGTTGGGTGCGGAAATTTTTCCACATGGCCTGGTTCATGGCCGGCGCGACGGCTATCGGCGCCTCGGTAGCACAGCACACAGTGGTCAGCAGGTCGTCTGCCATGCCCTGGGCCAGCCGGGCCATAAAGTCCGCAGAGGCCGGCGCCACCACTACCTGATCAGCCCACTTGGCCAGCTCGATATGACCCATGCCGGCTTCCGCTTCCGGGTCCAGCAACGAGGTGCGAACCGGCTCGCCGCTGAGCGCCTGGAAAGTCAGGGGGGTAACGAATGCCTCGGCACCGCGGGTCATTACAACCCGCACTTCCAGCCCGGCCTTTTTCAGCAATCGGACCAGCTCGGCACTTTTGTAGGCGGCAATGCCACCGGTGATTCCCAGCAGTATTCGCTTGGCAGCCATGGGGGGCTCCGTATTCCCGTAAAATGAAAGGGTTATAAGATAGCACGCCCGGAGCCGCGCAGGCAGCCTGTGCCCTGATCCGTTCGTTTACCAAATGTTACCTTTTCGGGTAACCTTTGTAATTCTGAGAACCCGGTGCAGGACGCATCGCCCATAAACTCCAAAAGCAAGGACGCCCAGATGACCCATTCCAGCTGGCCCACCGACGAGCGGCCCAGAGAACGCCTGCTCGCCCATGGTGCCCAATCCCTGTCTGACGCCGAACTCCTGGCCATTTTCCTGCGTACCGGCACCACCGGCATGCCGGTAATGGCCCTGGCCCGCCACCTGATCGATGAGTTCTCCGGTCTGCGCGGCCTGATGACCGCCTCCCGCCGGCAGTTTTTGCAGGTTAAAGGCCTGGGCACGGCCAAATACGCCCAGGTACAGGCGGCCATGGAAATGGCCCGGCGGGTGATGGACGAGCCGCTGCGCCAGGGTGACCCACTGCGCTCACCGGCCGACACCCGGCGCTTTCTCACCAGCCGGCTGGGCACCTACCCCCACGAAGTCTTTGCCGGGCTGTTCCTAGATAACCGGCATCGGGTGATCCAGTACCGCGAACTGTTCCGCGGCACCATTGACGGCGCCGCCGTGTACCCCCGGGAAGTGGTGCGCCAGGCCCTGGAAGACAATGCGGCGGCGGTGATCTTCGCCCACAATCACCCCAGTGGTGTGGCCGAACCCAGCCAGGCCGACATTTCGCTGACCCGCCGCCTGAAAGAAGCACTCGGACTGGTGGATATCAGGGTTCTTGACCATATGGTTATCGGCCACGGTGAGGTAATATCGCTGGCTGAACGAGGATTGATGTAGCTGCAGGCAGGTCGCCACCAGAAAACTGGACAATTTCCCAACAATTTTTTGCGTTGGGTAGCCAGTTCTGGTATAAAAGCGTCCCTTTCTGGCGGCGTCTGGCGAGCAGCGTTCAGTTTAGAGGCGCGAACCGGTGGCAGTTATCGCTCCGGAGCAACCAGAGACGCATTAAATAACGAATTCGTATTAATAGACCATTGCTCAGGTCGGAGGCAAGTATGTCCAGAGTTTGTCAGGTTACCGGTAAGCGTCCGGTTACCGGTAACAATGTATCCCACGCGATGAATCACACTCGTCGTCGTTTTCTGCCGAATCTGCAGAACCACCGCTTCTGGGTTGAAACCGAGAAGCGTTTCGTGAAGCTGCGCGTATCCACCAAGGGCATGCGCATCATCGACAAAAAAGGCATTGACGCTGTGCTGGCCGATCTTCGCGCCCGCGGCGAGAAAGTTTAAGGAGCCGCATCATGCGCGAGAAAATCAAGCTGGTATCTTCAGCAGGCACTGGTCACTTCTACACGACCAAAAAGAACAAGCGTAACACCCCGGAAAAAATCGAACTGAAAAAGTACGATCCGGTTGTTCGCAAGCACGTTGCTTACAAGGAAGCCAAGATCAAGTAATTGATCCTGGCTCCATTAAAAAACCCGGCTACGGCCGGGTTTTTTAATGGCTGGAAGAGCATCAGAAAGTCGCAAGATAGCCTTTCGGCAAGGCAATATCCATAGCGATAGGCAAGTGGTCGGACACCGGATAGCTGATCACCTCGGCGCGCCGGATCTCCAACGACGGACTGACCAGAATATGATCCAGCGCCTTCTCCGGCCGCCAGCTCGGGAAACTGTGGGCAGTGCCGGGCAAGGGAATCAGGTTGGTCTCTTTCAGCGGAGTCTGCGTCAACAACTGCTCTGCATGGGCATTCATGTCCCCCATCAGCACTACGTGCCGATAATCAGCAATAAGGTCTCGCACATAACCCAGTTGCCGCTGTTGCGCCGCCTTGCTGAGCGACAGGTGCATCTGCACCAGGATCAGCGGGTCATCCTCGGCACCATATCGGGCGATAATAGCGCCACGGCCGGGAATCAGGCCTGGCAACTTGTGCTCGGTTACGTCCAGCGGCCGGAACCGACTGAGCAGGCCGTTACTGTGCTGGGCAATCTGGCCAAGATTGCGATTCAGTTGTTGATACCAGTAGGGAATGCCGGCGGCTTCCGCCAGGTACTGAACCTGGTTGATATAGCCGCTGCGCAGGCTCCCGCCATCACACTCCTGCAACGCCACCACATCGTATTGCCGCAACAGCGTAGCAATGCGGTCGAGGTTCTCGATACGCCGGCGGTTGGGCAGGAAATGCTGCCAGCTGCGGGTAACATAATGGTGGTACGAAGAAGTGTTGATGCCCACCTGGATATTGAAGGTGAGCAGGCGGATGTGACGATGGGGCTCAAACTCGGGCACATGCTCGCTGCCCGAACAGGTACCCCGCGGGCTTTCCTGTGGTTTCAGAATCTCTCGAATCTGATTGCGCATCCGTTTATACATGCGTGGAAATCCCCGGGTAGCTCCAGAAGGCTGCCAGCCGTTCCGGCCGGACAGCCATTGCGGCGTTACTACTCAGTGCCAGCCCGCTCCTGCTCTGCCAGATACTCAACAACCTGCAGCACATTCTCATGGCTGCCAGCCATGGAGGCACTGACCACATACTTGCCATTGACCAGCATAGTCGGCGTCCCGGTGATGCGTGCACCACGGATCTTGGACTGGGCCTGCTGCACCCTGGCACGAACACCAAAGCTGTTGTAGGTGTTGACAAACTCCTGCGCATCTACGCCATAGTCAGCCACGAAATCCGCCAGCGCCTCTGCCGAGTTCAGCGGGCGGCGCTCGCCGGCCAGGGCCGAAAACAGGGCGTCGTGCACTTTGTCCAGTTCACCCATGGCTTCCAGCGCATAGAAGGCAAAGGCATGGGGCTCCCAGCTCTGGCCCAACGCGGCGGGCAGGCGAACGTAGTTCACATACTCCGGCGCCTTCTCTTCCCAGGCTTCTGCCAGTGGCTTGAAGTTATAGCAGTGCGGGCAGCCATACCAGAACACCTCAGCCACCTCGACACCGCTATCCGAGGCGGTGCGCACCGGGTTATCCAGGGTGCGATAGTGTTTGCCGTCCTGCCAGGACTGGGCACTTGCCACACCTGAAGCAAGCAGGGCGACAGCGAGGACTACAACAGAGCCAAAGCTTCTGATCATCGGGAATCTCCGAGCCGTGATTATGAGTTATCGGGAATTATGACCCAGCATACGGAAAAAGTTCCACCGCAGGCCATCAGCAAATAGTTACGTTACAGAAATGTGCACAACAAAAACCCCGCCGGGGCGGGGTTTTTGACGCAGCATAACCGGGAACGATCAGTTCAGGCCGGAAATGTAATTGGCAACGGCCTTAATTTCCGCGTCGGTCAGCTTGGATGCTACATCGACCATGATGGTCGCGTTCGCTCCGCCAGCACGCTCACCGGAACGGTAGGCGTTCAGCTGCTTGGCAACATATTCGGCATTCTGCCCACCCAGCGCAGGGTAGCCCGCGGGCTCGTTACCGGCACCTCGAGGGTTGTGACAACCGGCACAGGCAGGAACACCTGATGCCATGTTACCGCCACGGTACAGTGCCTGCCCCTGCTCAACCAGCTCCGGGTCAGCCTGGGCAACAACCATATCATGCTGGTTGAAGTAGGCCGCCAGGTTCTGGAGGTCCTGGTCGGACATGGCGTCCAGCATACCAGTCATCTCAGGAACCGGGCGATCGCCGTTCTTGATATCTACCAGTTGCAGGTAGGTATAGCGCTCGCCGATACCGGACAGTTTCGGGTACGCCGCCATAATCGGCTTGGCACCGCCCTGACCGTGACAGCTGGCACATACCGCTGCATTCTGTTCACCCGCTGCCGGATCTCCTGCCCCGTGAGCCATTGCTGTCAGGCCAACTCCGAGAACAACTCCTGCGATCAGTCTTTTCATGCTCGCTCCGCTTCTCTCATCTTTGCATCTTGAAAGTATTCTTCGTTGTGCAACCGGCAAGCTCTGATGATCCAGGCTAAAAACCGGGGCTACAGCGGTAACGCGCAGCGTCCCGCCTCAAATTGGTGTAGCATTATACATTAATCGCCGATAACTGAAATCCAAAGGGACACCAACCGTCGTGGACTCTGACCTGACTCAAAAAAGCCTCTCTTTCAACAGCGCCCGATTTCTGATCAGCGCGTCCCGGCTGGAAGAATGCCCAGCGGATTTTGGTGCCGAAGTCGCCTTTGCCGGCCGTTCCAATGCCGGTAAATCCAGCGCCCTGAACGCCCTCACCGCCAACGGCAAACTGGCCCGCACCAGTAAAACACCCGGCCGCACCCGGCTGATCAATTTTTTCAGCCTGAACCGCGAGAACCTGCGGCTGGTGGACCTGCCCGGCTACGGCTACGCCAAGGTCTCCCGGGACATGAAGGACGACTGGCAAAAGCACCTGGGCCACTACCTGAATGAACGCCGCTGCCTGCGTGGCCTGGTACTGGTGATGGACATTCGTCACCCGCTAACGGATTTCGACCAGATGATGGTGGATTGGTGTGAACATAACAAGCTTCCGCTGATGATCCTTGCCACCAAGGCCGACAAATTGAAATTCGGTCAAGCCAAAACCGCCATGCTGGGCATTGCAGGAAAACTCAAACCATTTCAGTGCGTGCAGCACCTGATCATGTTCTCGGCCACCTCGAAGCGCGGCGTAGACGAGTGCCGGGAAGCACTGACCACGTGGCTGGAAGCAGCGGAAACCGAGCCATCGGAAGGGTAAGGAAAAAAACCGGCCTGCCAAAGCGGCGGGCCGGAGAAACGTCAGGGTTTGCGACGTGCTAAACCTGAGAACTCACTCAGGAGACGCAGAAAAGTCCGATTTCCTACGTCACTAACTCTGACAACCCGCTACAGCCAAAGTTCACAGGTTGCACAAAAAATAACCAAAAATCCTAGC